>BQJN01000001.1 GCA_021604725.1 Lysobacteraceae bacterium
GGCCGCTACTGGTCGATTCGGCGGACGGAACTCACCTGATGGGCGTGCGTTTGACCGCCCCCGGGGCCTGGCGGCTGCTATCCATTCCGATGGTCGAGACTCAGGGGCAGGTGGTCGACTTGCAAGCGATGATCGGCGCCGATTGCGAAGCATTTAGGCAGCGCCTGGGCAACTTGCCGGGATTCTTGCCTCGATTGGCCTGGTTCGAACACTGGTTGGCGCATCGCCTGATACGAGGCCCACGGGTACATCCGGCCGTCGCCTTCGCGGCTGGCGCAATCGAACGTGCGCAGGGCGGCTTGCGCTTGGATCGGCTGGTGCGAGAGACCGGCTTTAGTGTGCGCTGGCTTAACCATCAGTTTGCTCTGCAAGTGGGGCTGAACTTAAAGCGCTATGCGCGGTTGGCCAAGTTCCGCCGTGCCTTGGGTATGTTGTCCAGCCCGGAAAAGGTGACGCTAACTTCAGTGGCGTTGGATTGCGGCTATTACGACCAGTCGCATTTTAATCGCGAGTTTCACGCATTTGCTGGTTGTTCTCCAGGTCACTACCTGGCGAACAAGGGACCGGATGGGGCCAGTGTGTTGGAGGAGTGAAGGGTGGTTGGCTGTGCATTTGCTTCAGGCCACGACTAGGTTGAGCCCCTAATCCGAGTGCCGTTGCTTAGGGGCTACGACTAGGTTGGGTCCCTCATCCGAGTGCCGTTGCTTAAGACCACGACTAGGTTGGGCCCCTCATCCGACCGCGCCGATGGCGCGCCCACCTTCTCCCAATGGGAGAAGGAACTTACCCGTGCTTTCATTGCTGTTCGCTTCCAGCTCTTTGTTCGGCCGCACGAACAAATCCCTTCTCCCATTGGGAGAAGGTGGCTGCACGTTGAGGTGCAGACGGATGAGGGGTGCAAGCTGGTTGTAGCCTCCGAATTTGCAGGGACTAAAGCTCATCGTAGCCTTAAGCCGGTCCCCACTTCACTTTTTTACAATCCAGTCGCCGTCCGATGCCTCAAAGTGCTCCTGAATTTCAATTCAACGCGGGAGTCACTCAATGGACATCACACAAATCAATCTGTGGGCAGTGCTGGCCGCTGCTGTTTCAAGCTTTCTGGTCGGAGGACTTTGGTATTCACCGGTCTTGTTCGGCAAGGCCTGGATGCAGGCGGCTGGTCTCAGTGAGGCGCAGTTGGCCAGGGCCAATCAAGCGCGAACATTCGGGCTGAGTTTGTTGCTCTGTCTGCTCTCTGCTTCAGTCTTTGCGGTGTTCCTTGGGCCAGCACCAGAGCTCGGTTTTGCTGTCGGCGTTGGCGTACTGGCAGGAGCGTGCTGGGTCGCCAGTTCCTTTGCAATCAACTATCTGTTTGAGCAGCGGTCGATGAAACTGTTTGCGATCAATGGCGGATACCATACAGTGCAGTTTGCTTTGTATGGATTGATTCTGGGAGCGTGGCAATGAAACTGCTGATTCTGATCATCGCTTTGACCATGGTTTCGCCGCTGGCATTGGGGCAATCTACCGCTAGTGCCGATGGTGACTGGGCTGAACGGTTCGCACCGATGCATTGGTTGACCAAACGCTGTTGGAAGGCGACCTTCCCGGATGGGGTGACCACCGATCAACACTGTTTTGGCTATCAGTACGGCGACAAATTCATTCACGACAGCCACGTCGTTACTGGTCCCAACCCGACCTACCGCGGCCAGACGCTGTATGCCTGGGACGCCGAGAACGAACAGATCACCTACTGGTACTGGACCAACCTTGGCAGCTACAGCACCGGTGTAATGCATGTCATGGAGGACGGTGCGCTGTATTCCCCCGAGCGTCATGTCGCTGATGACGGCACGATCACTGAACTTCGCAGTGTTTGGCGGTACGACGGGGACAGTAGCTTTACATCTACGCAACAGCAGAAAGTGGACGGCCAGTGGCAGGCGGTTTGGGAGATTGTCTACCACGACATTCGCCGCAATCAGGCAGCGGATGTGAGCGTGCTGAAAGATAGCAACGGCCTGGTATTCACTCGCTATCACAACGAATCTCATGACCTGATCAAGCTGGGTGGAGATGGTAACGTCGTGGCGATAACCGACAGCGCAGCCACCGATTGGGTGTATGCCGGTGGCGCAGAGCCTTTATTCGTCTCCAGACGCGGGGTGCCCAAAGGTGAGCGTGGCTACCTGCTGTACCGACTGCGCGCCGATGGAAGTTTTAAGCGGGCATTCGATCACTTGCTCAGCGACAGCGCGGTGAGCTTGTCTCGGGATGGCCGACGTTACGCCGTCGCCATGCACGATGGCAACGATACCGAGCTTTGGCTGGTCAATGTCGAAAGTGGCCATGCCGATCGCCTGACCGACAACGCATGCAAGGATACCGACCCGAACTGGTCGGCAAGCGATGAGTGGCTGGTCTATCGGTCAGATTGCGGAGGGGCCTCAGATATCTGGCGCATGCGCCTGGCCGACGGCCATGTCGAACAACTGACATCCAATGCATCCAACGACGGAGAACTGGGCTATGGTGGTGAGGGGCCGCCACGTTACTCTCCGGACGGGCAAACCATCGCCTGGATGTCCCATGATGGTGATTGGGAGATTGCCTTGATGGATGCCGATGGCTCCAATCAGCGACAATTGACCAACAACGACGTCAATGACTCGTTCCCGGCCTGGTCCCCCTCAGGCCAGTTGATTGCCTTTAACTCGGATCGTGACGGTAACGAAGAGATCTATGTGATCGATGTTACGAGCCGCAATGTCAGCCGCATGACCTTCACACCCGAGCCCGAATACGCGCCGGTATTCATTTCACCCTGAACTTTTCCTTGCTGCCCTTGGGCCCGCATTGGCGGGTTTTGCCCGAAGCCACGTTCTTGGAGGTAATCGTTATCAGATAGATCAGGAGTTGTTGCCATGTTTCTTTCTCGCCTACGGACATTTTTGGCATCGGTTGGGCTTTGTTTTTTGGTGTTTTTTGCCGCCGTACCGAAAGCATCGGCTGCCAACCTCGTGCAAAACCCGATTTTTGATGTCAGCTATGACGATTGGTCCGAGTCCGGCACTGGATTTGGCTTTACCAGGCAATGGCACCCGCTGGACGCCAATGACGATCCGGCGTCGGGTTCGTTCCAGATGGAGCTGGAGCCAACGACCGGGTCAGTTTTTCTATCGGGCCTTTTTCAGTCGGTCCCAATTGAGGAGTTGACCGACTATACCTTCGGTGCCGATATACTGATGCCGGAATCACAGTCTTCGGCGCATAAAGCACAGGTTTTCATGACGACGTTCGAAGACCCTCAGTGCTTTGGCAGTCATCAGGGCTTGGTGGTGGCGACGGGTTTCGTCTCGCAGCAAGGTGAATGGGAGACCGTGGCCACAGACTTGGAGACGCCGGAGAGTGCTCAATGCGCTCGAGTGTGGTTCCGCGTCATCGGCTCAGTCGGCAATGTCCTGTCGGTCCACTATGACAACGCATTCGTGTTTGACAGCTTCGAGTTGGAAGGGATTTTTCGAAGCGGCTTTGAATAGGTCGCTATTGGCCCGCTAGCGCGATAAAATAGGCGGTTTGTACCCGCAGGCCGTCCAGGCCAGGACCATCACGTGCACCTAAATTCCATCGAAGAAATTATCGCCGACATTCGCGCAGGCCGCATGGTCGTGATGATGGATGATGAAGATCGTGAGAACGAAGGCGACCTGATCATGGCCGCCAGCAAAGTTCGACCTGAAGACATTAACTTCATGGCGCGCTATGCGCGTGGTCTGATCTGTTTGCCGATGACACGTGATCGCTGCAAACAATTGCGATTGCCACTGATGGTCAATGACAACCAGGCCCGGTTTTCGACCAATTTCACGGTGTCGATTGAGGCCCGGGAAGGGGTCACGACCGGCATTTCAGCTTATGACCGAGCGCATACCGTGCGCACCGCAGCGCGGCCTGATGCCAGCCCGGATGACCTGTCGCAGCCGGGACATATTTTCCCATTGATGGCTGAGCCCGGTGGCGTTTTGACCCGTGCCGGTCACACTGAGGCAGGCGTTGACCTGGCCTGCCTTGCTGGCTTGGAACCGGCTGCCGTGTTGGTTGAGATTCTCAATGAAGACGGCTCCATGGCACGCCGTCCGCAGTTGGAAAAGTTTGCACGCGAACACGATTTGAAGATTGGCACGGTGGCCGATCTGATCCGTTATCGGATGGCGCACGAAAAAACGGTACAACGCACCGTTGAGCGCGATGTGGAAACCGATTTCGGTTCGTTCCACATGGTGGCCTATCATGACTCGATCAAGAAGTGCACGCATGTTGCACTGGTGCACGGTGAGTTGAAAGATCAAGTGCCGCTGGTGCGGGTACACGTACCCAACCCGTTGAGTGATGCCTTGCGTATTGCCGACGAGTCGTTTGGCTTGCCGGTGCATGTGGCCATGGAAGAGATGGTCAAATCGGATAGTGGTGTGTTGCTGATGCTTGGTTATGGTGAAGAGCTTGGCGAGTTGGTTGAATCGATCAGCGAATCGAGCAACACCCCGTTCAATCGGGGCGACAACGCGGCATCTGCTGAACTTAGAAGTTATGGCATAGGTGCACAAATCCTGACTGACCTGGGGGTTCAGCGCATGCGTGTGTTGTCTGCGCCCAAGGTGTTTCACGGGCTTTCAGGCTTTGGTCTTGAAGTTGTGGACTATGTCGATCCAGTGCATGGCTCAAAGGAGGCCCAGGCATGAAAGAGATTGTTGGCAGTTTAGTTGCTGGCGAGGGCGACAAATACGCGATCGTCGCTGGGCGATTTAACTCACTGATCGTTGATGCACTTATTGAGGGCGCAAATGAGTGCCTGATCCGTCACGGCGTGGATGATGATGACATCACTTTAATCAAGGTGCCTGGCGCGTTTGAAATACCGATTGTTGCACAGCGCCTGGCCGCAACCGGTGACTACCGCGCGGTACTGGCCTTGGGTGCAGTCATTCGCGGTGCCACCCCGCATTTCGACTTTGTTGCTGGTGAGTGTGCGTCCGGAATCATGAAAGCCTCATTGGACACCGGTTGCCCGATTATTTTCGGCGTGTTGACCACCGAGACCATTGAACAGGCACTTGAGCGTGCTGGCACCAAGGCTGGCAACAAGGGTGCCGATGCTGCCATGGCGGCGTTGGAAACCGTATCAGCGCTTGAGCAGATTAGATGAGCGGCAAACAACAACCATTCGCTGATCGGCAGCGAGCCAGGCGTCGCGCCTTGCAATCGCTGTATCAGTGGCAACTGACCGGTCAAGACATCAAGGACATCCAGCGGCAGTTTTGCGAAGAGCAGGACATGTCCACTGTGGATGTCGATTTTTTCAATGAAATTGGGCGGCAGGTTGTTGAGCATCAAGCCGAACTGGATGCAGACTTGCTGCCGTTCCTGCAGCGCGATGCTGCCACTCTAGACCCGTTGGAGCGGGCGGTGCTGTGGATTGGCGCTTATGAGCTCAAGCATCATCGTTATACGCCCTACCGTGTTGTGATCAACGAAGCGGTTGATCTTGCCGCTCGCTTTGCGTCCGAACAGGGCCATGCCTTTGTTAACGGGGTGCTCGATCGAGCCGCCAGCAAACTGCGGGCCGAAGAATACGCAGAACAAACCAAAGAGAAATAAATCCTCTGGCCGGCGTGTCCTTAAGCGAATTTGATCTTATTGCTCGCCTCCGTGAGGGCGTCGTTTCTGCTGTGCACGATTCCGCGATCATCGAGGGAATTGGCGATGATGCAGCGGTCGTGCGTGTGCGCGAAGGCCATGACCTGGTGGTCGCAGTTGACACCCTGGTTGAGGGTCGTCACTTTTTCGCCGGAACCGATCCAGCCTCGATTGCCCACAAGGCCCTGGCGGTCAATTTGAGTGATCTGGCCGCAATGGGAGCGGTGCCGCGTTGGGCTACCTTGTCATTGACCCTGCCTAACGCTGATGCAGGCTGGCTGGATGATTTTATCGCTGGCTGGTTACCGTTGGCGCAGCAGCATGGCGTTGCTTTGATTGGTGGCGATACCACGGCAGGGCCGTTGTCGGTATCGGTACAGTTGATGGGGGAGGTGCTGGTCGGTAAACAGGTGTCGCGCCATGGGGCAAACGTCGGCGATTCGATTTGGGTCACCGGAACACTGGGAGACGCGGCTTTGGCACTGCACTTGCTCAACGCTGACAAAGCGGTGCCAACGGCGCTGGCTGAGGCGCTGCATCGACCGCGGCCGCCCGTTGGTTTTGGTCGCCAGTTGCCGACCTTGGCGTCCGCCGCCATTGATGTGTCGGATGGGCTGGCGGCTGATCTGGGGCACATCTGCCATGCCAGTGGTGTTGGTGCGAGCATATACATGGAATCACTGCCAAGATCGGCTGATTTTAACCACCAGGTACCGGATGACTGGGCACGTTTGGCGCTTGGCGGCGACGACTATCAACTTTGCTTCTGCACGGGGCTGGATGACACGGCGGTGCTGCAATTGGCCGAGTCGACTGATGTGTCGGTAACGCGCATCGGTGATGTGGTGGACGGCAGCGGCGTGCAATGCATACTGAGTGATGGCTCAATTGCCAGCATAGAAGACACTGGTTTCGATCATTTCAACAGGAAACAATCATGACGCCACGACAGGTAGTTGGCACGCCGCACGGCTTTATTGCACTGGGATTTGGCAGCGGTCTGGCACCGATTGCGCCGGGTACTGCTGGCTCGTTGCTGGCCTTGCCATTTATGTTCCTGATCAAGCCCTTGCCGTGGTTTGGTGTCGTCATTGTTTTGGCCGCTGCCTTTTTGCTTGGCTTGTGGGCTTGTCAGCGCGCAGGAGACGACTTGGGCGTTACCGATCATGGGTCGATTGTCTGGGATGAGTTCATCGGCATGTGGATCACATTGTTATTGGTGCCTTTGAACTGGTTTACCCTGGTGGTTGGGTTCTTCGCATTTCGATTCTTCGATATCGTCAAACCCTGGCCCGTACGCAAGCTCGAGCGCAGCCTCGGTGGTGCTCTGGGGGTGATCGTCGATGATATGGCCGCGGGCGTCTATGCCCTGGTGGCTACCACGCTGATTTGGCGATTCGCGGCACCCTGGCTGGGTTGATTGCACGCAAGAAACGAAAAAGCCCGCCGCGTTTAGAGCGACGGGCTGTTGATCGGTGTATGGAACGTTGATCTAGCGAGCACGGCCCTCGATGCGAATTGAGCCGTTGACGTTTTCCATGCTGATGGTGGCATCGCCGCCGCCAACCACGTCGCGCAGATCACTGCCTACGAAGCGGCCTTTTTCCACCTCCAGGTCCAGGTTCGAGCTGATGCGTCCGTGTACCGTTGAGGCCTCCAAACGGGCGCTGGCATTCTCGGGCAAATCCACTCGGATCGAACCGTTGACCGAATCCAGCACAACGTCCTGGCGGTCGTTCATCTTGTCGAACTGAACTTCGATTGAGCCGTTGACGGTGTCGATTTCGGCATCGCCAGTCAACCCTGAGGCCTCGATGTCGCCATTGACAGTGCTCAGGTTCATGCTGCCAGCGACACCGATCACATCAATGGCACCATTGACGCTTTCAACGCTACGCAGTTGTGCATTGCGAGGCACTCGCAGAATGTAGGTCACCTCGCCTGAATTGTTGCTGTTGTTGCCCCACCAGCCGGACTGCTTCTCATAGTCGGTTTCAACGCTGAAGCGGCTGGAAGTGGCCGAGATGTCGATCTCGATGCGATCGAGGTGTTCTTCCTTGCGTGCCTTGACAATGGCGTGCAGTTCAACTTCATCACGATCCCAGCCGGTAATCTCAATGTCACCGTTGATGTTGTCGACGCTGATGGTCCCGTCAGGGTCGATCGGGTAGGTCTCGCGGATTTCCTTGGTCGCCGCAACAGCTACAGAGCCGATGGCCAGTCCAGCCACCAAAACCAGTGTGTTCTTCAACATCTCATGCTCCTCGTTTGAGTCTCTTGGTTGTGCTCGCAGAGCAAGGGAATTTGCATGCCTTGTTTACGAGATTTGCCAGTTCGATGCTGTGGCGGGTAAAAGGGTTTAAATGGGTTGAGAAATACGCTCAAAAAGCGCCACTGATCCAATTGAGTTGGTCACAGTCGATGGCGACAACATCAAAACGCAGCGTTCGGTGGGCGTGCTGGCGCTCAGTCAGTAAAAAATGCTTCGCAGCACGCCGAATCCGTTGTTGTTTTGCTGGCGTGACCGAACTTGCCGCATCGACTCTTGCGCCGTGGCCGCGTTTGCGTACCTCGACAAACACCAATGTGCCGTCGTGGAGCATGACGTGGTCGACTTCGCCACCGCGAGTTGAGTAATTGGAGACCAACAAGCTCAGCCCCTGTTTGAGCAAATAGTTGAGCGCTTGGTCCTCCCCTTGGCGCCCGATGAGCTGCCGCAGTGTTTTCAAGCGTCGTCCAGTCGTCTCGGTCGACCGCCGACAAACTGGGCGCAGCTCAAGCGCCGGCTCAGGCGCTGGTCATCGCCTATGCTCAGTTCGCCGGTCGCGCCATTGATGGCTCCATGTCGAGACAATAGCGCCAGCAGCGGGACCACGCGCATGGCATCACGACCCAGTGCGTAGAGGCGGGCGCTAGGTCCATCGGAACTTGCAAATGGATTGGACTCGATAGTCGCACGGTCGGCCAGCATCCACGGCGCATCGCAAAATACAATGCCGTCCATGTCGCGGTTGCTGTCAGGATCCTGGATGCCTGAATAGACATTGGATGTGGCATATACCGGCAAATCCTGAGCGTTGTGAAACAGAAGTTGCGGTCGAACCAGGCGGGCCATGTCCGGCCGTGCAGCCAGGAAGACAAAGTCGGCGTCGGGCCTGATTTGCGGTTCGAATGCGACCGGCTGACGCAGGATCCGCTCAATATCACGATGTCGTTGTTCACTGCGATCCAAGCCCAGCAGGCGCCGCAGAGGTTGACTGAAGTCGTTTTCGGTTTCAGCCAGCGATGCGTCATAGACCACATGCCCGCCCAGCTTCTCAAATTGCTCCTTGAATGCCAGATACAAACGATCGCCCCACTCACCTGACGGTGCGATAACCAGTGCCCGCGTGTGACCATCGCTCCAGGCTCGGTCAGCGACGCTACGCGCTTCCTGCTCTGGAGAAAGAGCAAACTGGTACAAGTTGATCGCCGACTCCGTGGCCTCGTTGAGGGCCAGTGTTGGAACGTCCAGCGAGCCGCTGGCAGCCAACTGCGCGACCTGCGTGCGCTCCAGCGGTCCAATAATGTGACTGGCCCCGGAGGCAACGGCCTGGCTATACAGATACTCAATGCCGATTGGGTCACTGCTGTCGACGAACTGCAGGGCCGGTCTTGGCGGAGCTATTTCATACCAGGATTGGATCAGACCGTCTTCAATCGCTTTGGCAGCGGAACTGAGCCGGCCGTTTTGCGGCAGCAGAACAACGATTTCCGTCACCGGGTCATTGACGGCGGCATAGCGCTCGATCATTTCGTCGAGTAATGCATTGTGGGCTGGGTGGTCGGGGTGCTGCCATCGCCACAATTGAAGGTAATCGTCGATGCTGTCGCCAGCGAGCAAACTGGGTGACAAGCCAGCCATTAGCTCCAGCCAGCCATTGAAACTGGCGCTGTTGCCCGACGAGCCCAGTGCCTCGCCGAGGTGTTGATCCGACAACGCTCCCAACGTGTCCATGAGCTCCGCCTGAACCGCGAGCGAGCGGGAAGGGTTCAAATCAATCAAGTCGGACATGGCGCGTGCCGCAGCAAGCGACTCATCATTGTTGAGGTAAACCTCAGCCTGCAGGCGCAGTGCTCTTTCCGCAACCCACTGCGGCAAACCGTTCAAGTTCAGTGTTAGATAGGCTTGGGCCTGTCGCCACTGCTTGTTGTCGCGGGCGATTTCAGCCAATACCAAGCCGACCAGGTCGCGCTGTTGGTCATTTAGATCAAGCCCTGACAGTCGTCGTGCGATGGACTCTGCCTGTACTGCCTGGCCTGCAGCCAACAGCGCCTGAGTCGCATATAACTGCATGTCAATGGCCGACCGGGGCCTGGCCTCAGCACGTTGCAACCAAAGCTCGGCGGCTTCGGCTGCCTGTCCATTGCTGATCATGGATGCGGTTTCCTGATGCCACAGGTCCAGCGGATCAGAGTCCGGTGTTGTTCTGGTTGGGGCGCTCCCGCAGCCTGCAATCGTCACGATTACCATGCATACTGCGACTTTGGCAGCCAACTTTTTCAGGCCATGTGTAGCGATGCGGCGCAGTCCTGTCTTGCAAGGTTGGTGGGACAGATTTTTCGCATGATTTTTCAACTGGCAGGCCCTCGTCGGGATAGATCTTTCCTATGGCATCGATACTCTACGTTGTTGCGACCCCAATCGGCAATCTTGATGACTTGAGTGAGCGGGCAAGGGCCACGCTGGACTCAGTGTCAATGATTGCTGCAGAGGACACGCGTCACTCCGGTAGACTGCTGAAAACGATCAATGTTTCCACGCCGTTGCTTGCATTGCACGATCACAACGAGCAACGCGCCACCGCTGGGCTTTTAGAACGACTATTGGCGGGCGAGGATGTGGCTTTGATCTCCGACGCTGGGACACCGTTGATCAGTGATCCTGGCTACCGGCTGATATCGGCCGCACATGACGCCGGAATCGAAGTGCGGGCAGTTCCAGGCCCATGTGCCGCGATTGCGGCGTTGTCGATTGCCGGCCTGGCTACTGACAAGTTCCTGTTCGTAGGCTTCCTGCCTGCCAAGGCAGCGGCACGACGCAAGGAGCTTGAGGGCCTGTCAGGCAATAGTGCCACGCTGGTGTTCTACGAATCTGGCCGTCGCATCGAGGCTCTGATGGCCGATGCTGAAGCCGCATTGGGGGGCGATCGATTGGCCTGCGTTGCCAGGGAGTTGACCAAGCTGCATGAGCAGGCCTTTCGTGGTGATGTTGCCGAGGTAAGAGCGTGGTTGGCGGCTGACCCCAATCATCTGCGAGGTGAGTTTGTAGTCATGATTTCGGGGGCTCCAAACCAGGGCCGCGCTGCAACCATCGACCTCGATACTCTGTTGCGAGAACTGGCCCGAGAGGTGCCGGCCTCAGCTGCGGCGAGGATTGCAGCGCGCATCACCGGACGGCGCAAGGCGGAGTGTTATCAACGCTTGATGGAGCTGATCCCCCCGAAATAAATGCCACCAATCGCAGCACGGGCAAAAAGGTCGCTTGTAATCAAGCCCCTGGTCCGCGCACAATGCGACCCGCGAAGTCGGCCAGACAGTCGCCGCGCGATCGGAAACGGTTGCGGGGAGGAAAGTCCGGGCTCCGCAAGGGATGAGTGCCAGGTAACACCTGGGGGGCGTGAGCCTACGGAAAGTGCAACAGAGAGCAGACCGCCACATGCTGGCAACAGCATGCGGTAAGGGTGAAAGGGTGCGGTAAGAGCGCACCGCGCAGATGGCAACATACTGCGGCTAGGTAAACCCCACTCGGAGCAAGACCAAATAGGGGAGCGTACGGCGGGCCCTTACGCCGCTCCCGGGTAGGTTGCTTGAGGCCTGCGGTGACGCATGCCCTAGAGGAATGACTGTCCACGACAGAACCCGGCTTATCGGCCGACTTCGCCTTCTCGTTTATACAGTCAATAGTCCGGGTTGTCGTCTCGCATGACGTAGACGATGCCAGCGCGCTTGTCGTTGCTCTCTCGTTGTTCGGCACCGGCAAACACTCGTGGGCCGGTAGTGGCCAAGGAAACACCAAGACGTTCCCCTTTTTGTGGTGTTGGCATTTGCCGCAGCCAACGCTCGGCCCATTGCTCACCAATCAATTGAAACGACAATACTGCGCCTGCATTGGGCTTGTTTGCATCGTGGAATGGTGCGCCGACCACGATGTTGTTGTCGGAAATCGCAACAGCAAAGCCAAGTTTGTCGCCAGCATTGAGTTGCGCGCTCGACAATTCGCCGTGGTCACTCCACAC
Source organism: Lysobacteraceae bacterium (assembly GCA_021604725.1). Taxonomy (GTDB): domain Bacteria; phylum Pseudomonadota; class Gammaproteobacteria; order Xanthomonadales; family BQJN01; genus BQJN01. Next base: position 11,955 of record BQJN01000001.1, read on the forward strand.
ACCATCGACCTGTTTGAAGACGAATGCTGCGCCATTGTTGCTGACCATATTGACGTTTCGCAACGGCGCACCCACTGCCGCAATGTCAGCGTTGATCGCTACAGCGGCACCGAACTCGTCGCCAGCTCGAATCGATGGTGCCGTCAGCTTGGCAACCTGACTCCAGGCGCCACCGTCAAAGGTGAAAACATAGGCAGCACCAGAGTTCGACTTGCCGTCGTCATCGAGCAGTGGTGCGCCAATGATCACATTATCGCCATCAACAGCGATGGTCGAGCCAAACCGATCACCATGGCCCGGATCACCATGAAAAAGCACGTCACTAAAACTTGATTCGCCGTCTGGTGTCAGATCGTATACAAAGGCAGCGCCAGTGTTGCGCGAACCGCTCTTGTGCCGCCTTGCGCCGACGATCAGCTGTCTACCAGTGCACCCGACTGCAATTCCAAACTCGGTGCCCATTTGTTGGTCGGGGTTGTATATTTGGTCAGTTAGCTCCCAGTGCTCCACGTCCTTTTTGTACACGTATGCACCGCCATCCTTGTTGGCTTCGCCAGGGCTGCCCACGATGGCGATGGTCTGATCAGGACAAAGCGCCACGGACGTGCCAAAGCGCATCGCTGTCTCCGGTTGCGGGGGCAGCAACCGTTCGGTCTGGTTCCACGTTCCGAACACAGATCGGACGTGTACGTAGGCGGCGCCGGAGCGGACACCGTTGACCTTGCTGAACCAGGCACCAGATATTGCTGTATTGGGTCCTACAGCGATAGCGTTGCCGCTGCGGTCACCGCGACTGGCCTGCTCTCCAAGCACGGTTCCTTCGCCATCCAGTTCGGTCATTTGCCAGACGCCCCTGCCGTAGGTCGCGAAGCGTGCCGCGTTCAGTTCTGCAACCCATTCGACGCTGGTGTAGTTCTGATCCGGTGCTGCGCTCTGGCGAATGTCGTACCATCGTTCGTTGTCGAGGTCATAGGCGAATGGCCCCAGGTCAGTGGCTGCCAGTAGCAGTGTCCCATCGTGCGAAAAAGCCAGGTCAGAGACCAGGGTATCGGGCAGACCCTCCGTCATGGGGTGTAGAGTCTGTCCGTGGTTGAGACTCTCGTATACCCCTGGTGCGGAATACCCGGAGCCACTGACCAATAAGCGTTGTTGATCAAAGGGGTCGACTACGATCTTTGTGGGGAAAAAGTAGTCGCCTTGTGGGAACGTCGACTGGCTCCAGGAAAGTCCGCCATCTTCGCTGACAAACAAAGCATTGTCATTGCTGACGAAGAGGTGGTTGGCGTGATGCGGGTCGGTTGCGATAGAGGTGATGGCTGATCCAAAGTCGTGGTTGAAGCTCGTCGCGCTAATACCGCTGTTGGCTTGCCAGGACAGCTGGTGAATAAAGTGCTGACCATTGAAGCCGCCGCCGCCCAACCACGCCTTTGTCGGATCGGTGGCATGGACCACCAGGGGAGCCAAAAACAGCGCGCCTGAAAAGTCGTAGTCCCAGCGGCTGAGTTCCATGGGCGTTGCGGCGGCTGCCGCAGAGTAGTGCGCAAAGTTGACATATACGCTCCACAATGATTGACCGCCGTCCCCGGATGCCAACGAGCTGTAGTCCCCGGCGATAATCTGCTCAAACCAGGGGCTTTCGGTGGCTGACAAAGTACGTTGCAAACCCTGGTCTTGCGCGCCGACGAACAAAATTTCGGTGTCGTACGACGCGCTGAGCGTGTCGTAATATTGGCTAACGTTGAGGCTGGTCAGTGAGATGTTTTCGACCGCAGATACCAACGGGTCGCTGGTATACAATCCGCCATCGGTTCCGATCAACAGGATTTCTTCGCCGCTGCTGGTCAACACGGGCGAAAAGTCCGGGATATCGGCGTGCAAGCGGTCAGCCGGCCGGCTGTAGTACTCGTACCATTCCGAGATGAGCTGCCAACTTAAACCGCCGTCGAGGCTAACATGGCCGTTGATGCCGCCGACGTAGACAATGTCCGGATTTTGAATGGATGCAGCGAAGCTGTTGTGCATGAAGGGCGGTTCGGGCACTTCGCCGCGATAATCGAAAGATAGGCCGCCATTGGTGCTTCGGTACACCGCCTTGTTGCCATCGGTGATGATTAAGGCGTACAAATAATCACTGCCGCCGCTGAGCGAAAGGAAGTGTATTAGGTCGTTGCCTAGACTTTGGTCTACCTCAGACAGCAGAGTCAGGCCCGATGCGGAAACAGAAAACAGTTGGTGGTCAATCAGTGCATATGCGGTGCTCGCTTCGGCGGGCGAGAAAAGAGTTGCAAGGTGGCCGGCAGTGGTGTCCACCAACTCAAAAGTCAGTCCGGCATTAACGGAGCGGTATACATCCATGTACTCGACATTCGGCCCCGGGTCCCAGCGACGGACCACTCGATAAAGTTCGTCGCTGTCGTGGTCTGTGCTGACCAGGCTCATATGAATTTGATAAGGGCTGGATTGGCTCGCCCCCGCAATCCAGGTCACGCCAGCGTCGTCGCTGTATTGGGTGTCGGCGCCTAGAGCGGGTCCCGCTCTGATCAAACGCCGCTGCCCATTGGTCATCGCAAATGCGATGTCGTCCTGTCGATGCAGTCGGTGGCTGTCGCTGACCACGGACCAGGCAACGCCTTCTAAAGGCCTGGTCCATAACTGACCGCCATCGGCAAGTGCCCAGACTGTATTGTCCACAGGGTCCAGTTTGGCCAAGACCACACGCCCGGCTTGATTGGTGCTCCCCAGCTCCTGCCAAACACCGTCGCGACCATTGGATAACAAAGCCGCAGCTTTAACATGGGGAAGGGGTGTCTTCTTTTTGTTCAGTAGTGCGCGATAATTGGCGTCTTGTTGCCGCCAGTCCACGTCCGGTGCGGCTCGGTGGCGTTGTTCGATCCAGGCTTGTCTTAATTCGCTGGTGGTGGGGCGCGGCTGCCACATGCCGGCGTCGCCGGCTGGGCCAGTCACGCAAATGAGCAGCAGCGCTAGCACACTCGTTTGCCATCGAAACGTCAAATTCATAAGCAGCCTCCATCCCCTGCCCGGGACATAGGTGCTTTAACGATGTGATCGCTCGTGTGTTAGTCGACGGCGGTCTGGGCGTCCCGACTTGGCAGGGTTCACATATTAGCACGAAAGTCGCGTCCAATCGCCCGTATATCCTTGACAGTGCTTGTTTTTCCCTCTATCGTCGCCCAGGTGGGAAATTGTGGGAAATAGTGGCATACAGTGTTCTTCGGCGAGACGGCAATCAACCTCGATGCAAAAGGGCGCATGGCGATACCAGCGCGCTATCGGGAGGATGTGGCCGAAGCGTGCGCCGACAAGTTGGTGCTTACCTACAACGCCTTCGAGAACAATTCGCTGTGGATGTACCCGCTACCAGAATGGCAGCGCGTGCAAGAGCAGGTGATGGGCTTGAGTACGTTCGACCCCAGTCACCGCATGTTGCAGCGGCGCCTGGTGGGTAGTGCAGCGCATGTGCAGCCAGACGGCAGCGGTCGGCTTTTGTTGCCGGCAACGTTGCGCCAAGTGGCCAACCTTGAGCGCGGTGTCGTGCTAATGGGGTTGGGGAACAAATTTGAAATATGGAATGAAGACATTCTGAATCGGACACGGCATGAACACCCGCTGTCCGAAGCTGAACCGTCGCAGGAGATGGTGCGGCTGGTGTTGTGAACGGGTTGGCGACAAGGCGAACCAGGCAGAGTCGGTTGCGCCACCCACAACACTGGACGGAAGCATCACAGGCGCCGGGCCTTCAGGGTCGGCGCCTTGGTCTATGGGTTATTGACAGGCAAATGACGCAATTGCAGCACAATCCGGTCATGTTGGGACCCGCCATTGATGGCCTGGCCGTGCATACTGACGGTCGCTATCTGGATGGGACCTTTGGCCGCGGTGGGCACAGTGCAGCCATTCTCGAGCGGCTCGGCACAGACGGGCAGCTGTTGGCCATTGATCGTGACCCTGAAGCGGTCGCGGTGGCGCGCAAGCGCATGGCTGGTGATCAGCGGTTCTCAATCACTCATGGCAATTTTTCCGATCTGGCCTCTGTTGCTGCGTCTGCTTCCCTCGACGGTATTTTGCTTGACCTGGGTGTGTCGTCGCCGCAACTGGATGACGCCAGTCGAGGCTTTAGTTTCATGCGAGACGGTCCGTTGGACATGAGAATGGATCCAAGCAGTGGCGTACCGGCTTCGCAGTTTGTTAACACCGCCGAACCGCGAGACATCGCCTGGGTGCTGAAGCGCTATGGTGAAGAGAAACGTGCTTCGGCGATTGCGCGAGCGATCGTCGCCCAGCGTGAAGATCAGCCATTTACCAGAACCTCAGAACTGGCCGAGTTGATCGAAAAGACACTGGGTCGCCGCCAGCCCGGCAAACATCCTGCCACTCGCTCCTTTCAGGCATTGCGCATCTATATCAATGATGAACTGGGTGCCTTGGAAGCTGCGCTTCAGGCGGCTGCCGAATGCCTGAAGCCTGGTGGGCGACTGGTCATTATTAGCTTTCACTCACTTGAAGACCGAGTGGTCAAGCGTGCATTGCGCGGAGATATTTCAAGTCAGCGCCATTCGCGTCGCTTGCCTCCGGCCGTGAGCGAGCAAAGAGTTTTCAGGCCACTGGGGAAGCCGGTGCGGGGCGACGATCGCGAGATACAGCTCAACCCACGTGCCAGAAGTGCCATCTTGCGGGTCGGTGAGAGGGTGGCGGCATGATGCAACGATTGGGCTTTGCTGTTCTGGTCGTCGCTGTCGTAATCAGCGCCGTCGCCGTTGTTGTCATCCGTCACGACAACAGGGTCGGCTTTTCGCGGCTGGTTGAACTGCATTCCCAGCGCGACGCGCTGGCGACCGAATGGGGCCGCTTGCAGCTGGAGCGGGCAACGCTGGCCGGCAGCGCGCGTGTCGATCGCATCGCACGCGAATCAATGGGCTTGAGAATGCCGCAAACAATTCAGGTGCTTGGTGATGGCTAAGCCCGGATTCAAATATCCACGACTGCGCGTTGCGGTGCTACTCGGTATGGTCTTTCTTGGTGCCACTGCCTTGCTGGCCCGGTCGATTGATCTGCAAGTGATCAATCGGTCGTTCTATCAGGGCCAGGGTGACGCTCGTCATCTGCGAGATGTCGGTGTGCCTGCCGTGCGTGGCCGTATATTCGACCGCAATGGCGACCCCCTGGCCATTAGCACACCGGTTGAGTCAGTTTGGGCCATCCCACGTGATCTGCTGGCGGAACCGGGGCAGGTTGAAGTATTGGCCGCGGCGCTGCAAATGGATGCAGAGCCTCTGGCGCAACGGTTGGCACAACGCAGCGCTCAGGATTTTGTTTGGTTGCGCCGTCATGTCAATCCGGATGTGGCCGTTGCCATTGAGCAGCTTGATTTGCCTGGTGTGCATTTGAGTCGCGAGTACCGTCGCTTTTACCCGGCCGGTGAAGCGGTGTCGCATGTGCTCGGGTTTACCGACATTGATGATCGCGGCCAGGAAGGCCTGGAGTTGGCCTTCGACGAGTGGCTAACCGGTCAATCCGGTGTCAAGCGTGTGTTACGGGACCGCCGTGGCCGTGTGATTGAGCAGGTTGAGCTGGTCAAGCCGGCACAATCGGGACGCGACCTGACCTTGTCGATTGATCGGCGGCTGCAGTATGTCGCGTACCGCGAGCTGAAGGGCGCGGTGGTCGAGCACAAGGCCAGATCTGCGACCTGTGTGATTCTGGAGGCGACCACCGGCGAGATTCTTGCCTTGGTCAACCTGCCGTCGTTTAACCCCAATTCACGGCAGCGTGATGCTGGCGACGGCGTTCGAAATCGCGCATTGACGGATTTTTTTGAGCCCGGCTCGGTGATCAAGCCATTCGCGATCATGGCGGCACTTGAAAGTGGCCGGTTTGACGAAAAGACCTTGCTCGATACGGCACCGGGCACAATGAAGATTGGCCAGTACACGATTCGAGATACCTCAAATCATGGCCTTATGGATGTTCGCAGCATTCTGGTCGAATCCAGCAATGTTGGTATGTCCAAGCTTGCGCTGTCGCTGAAAGCCGAGCACATGCACGATGTATTGACGCGTTTTGGCTTTGGCGAAGTGACTGGTAGTGGTTTCCCCGGCGAGTCACCCGGCATCGTGCCTGGCTATGATCGGTGGCGCGAAGTCGAGCAAGCCACCATCTCATATGGCTATGGACTAACGGTAACGCCGCTGCAGCTGGCTCAGGCCTTTGCTGCCATCGCTGATGGTGGGCGCATGCGACCGCCGACCTTTGTTCACGGCACGCAGAGTCCAGGTGTGGCGGTGATTGACCCCACCTTGTCGCGCCGCATGGTCGACCTGCTGGAGGGTGTTGTCGTTGAAGGCACTGGCGGGCAAGCAAAGGTTGCCAATTATCGCGTGGCTGGAAAGACCGGCACCTCCAGAAAGGCCGGGCAGAGCGGCTACGACGAGCGTTACATAGGAACGTTCGCTGGCATCGCTCCGGCGTCGGACCCTAAACTGGTGGGCGTTGTTGTGATCAACGATCCACAGCTCGAAGCCTACTATGGTGGCGATGTCGCCGCGCCCGTGTTTGCGCGCGTCATGGCTGCGGCATTGCGATTGTTGAATGTGCCGGCCGATGGGGTAGAGACATGAGTCAAATGACCCTATCGCAACTGCTTGATTCACTACCAGTCAGCGGTGTGAACAACGATGATCTGGCCTCAGTCCTGGTTGGTGACCTGCGACTCGATAGCCGCCAGATTCAACCCGGTGACGTGTTTGTTGCGGTGCAGGGGCATGCAGCCAACGGTATTGACTTTGTGCAAGCCGCTTTCGCCAATGGCGCCACCGCCGTATTGCACGATGCCGATGTAGATGCTTCCGCATTCGGTCGCGATCGTCACCGAATGGCTGGTATCCCGGGCCTGGCTCAGCAGTTGCCTGCGCTGGCGCAGGCGCGTTACGCGGTCGGCCGGCTGCAGCTTGATGCCTTCGTTGCAGTGACCGGCACCAATGGCAAGACGTCGGTCGCCCATCTGCTGGCCCAGTGCCTTGAATACCTGGGCAAGCCAACGGGCCTTTTCGGCACCCTCGGCATTGGCCGTCCAGACTGCTTGCGTTCGACGGGCCTGACGACGGCTGACCTTTTTAGCAACCACAGAATGGTCAGCGCGCTCGCTGCCGATGGCGTTCAATGCATGGCGATGGAGGTTTCCTCGCACGCGTTGGACCAGGGGCGGGTCGCCGGCATGCCATTCTCACACGCCGTTTTCACCAACCTTTCCCGTGACCACCTCGACTACCACGGCAGCATGGAGAACTATGCTGATGCCAAGTCCCGGCTGTTGTGCTGGCCTGGGCTGAATCGAGCGATTGTCAATGCTGATGATGCATTCGGTATGCGCTGGATCAACGAGGCAACTACACCAACTTTGGCCTTCGGTCAGGATCCCCTGTGCGCAATCAAGATTAAGGATTCACGCCCGCGTTCACACGGCTTGCGTTGTGTGTTTGGCACGCCTTGGGGTGAGGTCAAAGTGAAGTCACGCCTATTGGGCGACTTCAATGCCTATAACCTGGCGGCCATCGTGGCCGTGCTGGGTGATTTGGGTTATCAGGTCGGTGATATTGCCCGCGCATTGTCGGTTGCGGAGCCAGTGCGAGGCCGAATGAACCAGTTGACGACCGCCGGAAAGCCCGTGGTGGTTATAGATTTTGCGCACACACCCGATGCGCTTGAGCAAGCACTAAAGGCATTGCGACCACACTGTAAAGGCACTCTGTATTGCGTGTTTGGCTGTGGCGGTGATCGTGACCGCGGGAAACGACCACTAATGGGACGCGTTGCCGAGTTGCTGGCCGATCGCATTGTGCTGACCGATGACAACCCCCGCACTGAAGATGGGGACCGCATTGTCGATGACATTCATGGCGGCATGTTGCACGCGCAGGCGGCGCGAATCGAGCGGGACCGCCGAGAAGCTATTCGTATGGTCCTGGATGAGGCCAAGTCGGGCGATGTTGTGCTGATTGCTGGCAAGGGGCACGAGGACTATCAAGAAGTCAATGGCGTGCGTGCCCACTTTTCGGATTTCGAAGTGGCTGCAGAAGTGCTGGAGGTGGCCGCATGATTCAACGGTCACTGCAGCAGCTGGCGGCGATTACCGGTGGTAGGCAACTTGGCGCTGACACTGAGATTCGCGGCCTGTGCACCGATTCACGCAAACCGTTAAACGGGGCATTGTTCGTGGCGTTGCGCGGCGAGAATCATGACGGTCACGAGCACGTAGACAGCGCATTGAGCGCCGGTTGCGCAGCCGCATTGATCGCTCGTGATAGCGGCTCGTTTCAGGGTCCTGTGGTCGAGGTCGAAGACACGCTTTCCGCTCTGGGCCTGATTGCTGCAGATTGGTGCAAGAGTTCGTCAGCCACGGTGGTCGCAGTGACTGGCAGCAATGGCAAGACAACGGTCAAGAACATGTTGACTTCGATTCTGGCTCGGGTCGACAAAACACACAGCACCGACGGCAACTTCAACAATGAAATTGGTGTGCCACTAACGTTGGTCAGCATGCCGCAAGATGCTCGGTTCCTGGTGGTGGAGATGGGCGCCAGTCAGAAAGGAGATATAGCCTATTTGTGCCAACTGGCGAAGCCCAATGTCGGTATCGTGACCAATGCTGGCGGTGCGCACTTGAAGGGTTTTGGTTCGATTCAGGGTGTTGCTGAGGCAAAAGGCGAGATGTTTTCCAACCTTGCCGACGATGGTTGCGCGGTGATCAACGCCGATGACCAGTTTGCTCACCTGTGGAGGTCCCTGGCCTCTGAGCGCCGACAGCTGGCCTTTGGCAGCAATGAGCAGGCCGATGTAAGAGCGATTGATGTGCACCTGGGCTCGACCTCTACGTTCACACTGCTCAGTCCATCGGCATCAATCCCCGTGACTCTACGACGCAGCGGTATGCACGATGTCCGCAATGCTGCGGCTGCAGCGGCGGCCGCCCTGGCGCTGGGGGTTGCTGCTGACGAAATTTGTGCTGGCCTGGCCGAATTTACACCGCCTCCTGGCCGTCTGGCGATCACAGGTGAAGAGGGCAAATGGGTGGTCGTCGACGACAGTTACAACGCCAACCCAAGCTCCCTGCTCGCTGGCGTTGAGGCAGTCTCACATATCCGGCCCGAAGTTTGGGTGGTGTTGGGTGACATGGCCGAACTTGGCATCGATAGCGACGCTTTGCATTTTGAATGCGGGCTTCAAATGAAACGTGCCAATGTCAGCCGTCTGTTCACGCTAGGCCCTAGAGCCCGTCATTGTGCGCTCGGGTTTGGTGACGGTGCAGAGGCCTTTGATGATGTTGATGCGTTGGCGTCGGCGGTGCTCAGCGATATCGGGTCGACACAGGCGGCGGTCCTGATCAAGGGCTCGCGCAGGATGCGAATGGAGCGGGTAGTCCAGGTATTGCAGGAGGCCCAGTCATGTTGTTGATCTTGACCGAATGGTTGGCAACCATTGAGAGCGGATTCAATGTCTTTCAATACCTGACGTTGCGCACCATCCTCGGCGCGCTCACGGCCTTGGCCGTATCGCTGCTGGTCGGTCCCTGGTTTATTCGTCGTTTGTCACATCATCAGATTGGTCAACCGGTACGAGAGGACGGGCCAAAATCACACTTTTCCAAGGCGGGTACACCGACGATGGGCGGTGGTTTGATCATCTTTTCGGTGGTGTTGGCCACCGCATTGTGGAGTGACCTGAGCAACCGCTACGTTTGGGTCCTGATTTTGGTGACCTTGGCGTTCGGCGCGATCGGTTGGCTGGATGATTACCGCAAGCTGGTATTGAACAACTCTGATGGCTTGCCGGCGCGGTGGAAATACCTGCTGCAGTCGGTCGCTGGTCTGGTCGCGGCAGTCTATTTGTACATGACAGCCGATGTGCCAGCTGCTACCGAACTGATCGTGCCGTTGTTCAAGGATTTTGCCTTGCCGCTGGGTCTGCTGTTCATCCCGGTCGCCTACTTTTACATCGTCGGATTCTCAAATGCCGTGAATTTGACCGATGGGCTGGATGGGCTGGCCATCATGCCCAGTGTGCTGGTGGCCTCCGCCTTGGGCGTCTATGCCTATGCCAGTGGCAACGTCGTATTTTCCGACTATCTCGGCATTCCTCATATTCCCGGTGCTGGTGAGCTGGCTATCTTCTGCGGTGCGCTGGCCGGTGCTGGTCTCGGCTTTCTTTGGTTCAACGCCTATCCGGCGCAAGTGTTCATGGGTGATATTGGAGCCTTGGCCGTTGGTGCTGCGCTCGGTGCTCTGGCCATCATTGTCAGGCAGGAAATCACCTTCCTGATCATGGCCGGCATCTTTGTCCTGGAGACCGTTTCGGTCATCTTGCAGGTAGCTTCTTACAAACTAACCGGGCGACGCATTTTTCGCATGGCGCCTATTCACCACCACTTCGAATTGAAAGGGTGGCCGGAGCCACGAGTCATCGTCCGTTTTTGGATCATCTCAGTCATTTTGGTCCTGATTGGACTGGCCATGTTGAAGGTGCGTTGACGCGATGGCCCAGGCACGCAAAAAAACAGACCTGCACGATGCACTTCGTCTTGACCCGTCGTTGTTGTTGACGGCGACTGCGTTGGCGCTGTTTGGCCTGGTGATGGTGGCCTCTGCCTCCATCGCGATTGCTGTGGAAGCAGGTCAAGGGCCGTTGTATTACATGTGGCGCCACCTGGTATTTCTGACCGCCGGTGTGGTCGGTTCCATTGTGGTCCTGCACATACCGCTGTCATTTCTGCAAAAACACTCGGTATGGGCGCTTCCCATCGCCTTTTTCCTGCTGGCCCTGGTGTTTATTCCCGGCTTTGGCGTGACACGCAATGGTGCCACACGCTGGATCAACCTTGGGCTGTCAAATTTCCAGGTATCTGAGGCCGTCAAACTCGCCTTGATTGTCTATTTTGCGGGCTATTTGGTGCGCCGCCGCGAGCAAGTTGTCAGTTTGCTGGGGTCGATCAAACCGTTGATCGTGGCCGGCCTTGCTGCCGGGCTGCTTTTCCTGCAGCCGGATTTTGGTACCGCCGCCTTACTGTTGTTGATGGCAGCTACCATGATCTGGTTGGCTGGTGCGCGCTGGGCTCACTTGGGTGCGCTATCGCTGGCTATCGCGCCGGTCATGGCATGGGCCGCGATGTCAGAAAGTTATCGGTTCCGTCGATTGCAGACATTCCTTGATCCGTGGGCCGACCCTTTCAACAACGGCTTTCAGTTGACGCAGGCCTTGATTGCCATTGGACGGGGCGAGGTATTCGGAGTAGGACTTGGCGCCAGCGTTCAAAAACTCTACTACCTGCCCGAGGCGCATACCGACTTTATCTTCAGCGTGATTGCCGAAGAGTTGGGTTTGATTGGCGTCGTAACGGTATTGGTGCTGTTTGGCCTGCTGGTTGGACGCGGCTTCAAAGTCGCGACCATGGCTCTGGCTCGTGGTGAACAATTCGGCGGCTGGCTGGCCATGGGCATTTGTTCCATGCTCGCCTACCAAACGCTAATCAGTGTTGGCGTGAACCTTGGCGTATTGCCAACAAAAGGGCTGACTATGCCCCTGCTCAGCTCAGGCGGCTCCAGTGTACTGATGACCTGTCTGGCACTGGCGCTGGTGTTGCGCGTTGCGCACGAGAACGCTGTTGCCGCAGGACCGAAGAGGTCAGGCGCATGAGTGGCGTTTTGATCATGGCGGGAGGCACCGGAGGGCACATTTTCCCCGGATTGGCGGTTGCTGAGCAGTTGGCCACTAAAGACATCCCTGTCACCTGGCTGGGAGCCAGCGGCGGAATGGAAAGCAAGTTGGTCCCGGCCCATGGCATTGCATTTCATGAAATAACTATCCGCGGGCTGCGCGGCAATGGTCTTAGAGGCTGGTTGCAAGCGCCCTGGACCGTAGGCCGTGCCATCTTTACCGCGCTAAAGTTGATGCGACGACTGCGACCACGATGTGTGTTGTCGATGGGGGGCTATGTTGCAGGCCCGGGTGGAATTGCCGCCTGGTTGATGCGCAGACCACTGGTTGTGCACGAGCAAAACAGTGTTGCGGGCTTGACCAATCGCGCCCTGGCCTTGGTCGCCACGCGGGTGCTGACCGGATTCGACGGCGTATTTTCGGCCAGCAGGCACGCTGTCCGGGTTGGCAACCCGGTGCGTGCCGACCTAAGTTCGACCAGCGAACCTGCGCAACGTTTCGGTGCGCGCAAGGGGCCAATGCGGCTGTTGGTCCTTGGTGGCAGTCAAGGGGCCATGCATCTAAACACAACGGTGCCGCAAGCATTGGCCGGCCTGGCCAAGGCAGGTGAGTGGGCAGTGCGCCATCAGTGCGGCGAACGCCACCTAAAGCATTGTCAGGAAGCGTATCAGGCAGCCGGATTTGGCGGCAGTGATGATGTATCCATCGAGCCGTTCATCAAAGACATGGCTGCCGCGTATGAGTGGGCAGATCTGGTCATTGCCCGGGCTGGTGCCCTAACCGTTGCTGAGTTGTCGGCAGTGGGCTGTGCTTCGGTTCTGGTGCCGTTCCCGTACGCCGTGGATGATCATCAAACCACCAATGCCGCGCAACTGCGTGATGTTGGTGCGGCGCGGGTTGTTGCCGAATCAGAGTTGACGGTTAATCGACTTAACGAGCTGCTAACCGAGTTGAAAGACCGCAACGCGTTGGCGGCAATGGCCTCGGCTGCAAAGACGCTGGGTCACGCCAATGCCGCCAAACAAGTCGCTGATGTCTGTATGGAGGTTGCTCGCCGATGATGCAGCCTGGCCGAATTCAATCCATCGCCTTTGGCAGTCATCGTTTCAACAACGTTCATTTCGTTGGTATCGGCGGTGTCGGCATGAGCGGCATCGCCGAAGTATTGATAAACCTCGGATTTTCCGTTTCCGGCTCCGATCAAAATGAATCAAAGACGCTGCAGCGATTGCGTGACCTGGGTGCCACAATAAGCACCGGTCACACCGCGGGCGCTGTGGAGTCGGCCAACGTTGTCGTGGTGTCGGCGGCTATTGATGAGAGTAACCCCGAGTTGATACGGGCGCGGGAATTGCGTATTCCCGTTATTCCCAGGGCAGAAATGCTGGGTGAGTTGATGCGCTTCCGCCGTGGTGTGGCCGTTGCCGGTACCCATGGCAAAACGACGACGACCAGTCTCACCGCGAGTGTGTTGGCGGAAGGCGGCATGGATCCTACCTTCGTAATCGGTGGTGTCCTCAACGCAACCGGCAGCAATGCCAAACTGGGTACCGGTGAGTACCTGGTCGCTGAAGCAGATGAGAGTGACGGGTCATTCTTGCTGTTGCAGCCGGTGATCGCGGTGGTCACCAATATTGATGAAGACCACATGGAGACCTACGACGGCGACCCCGGCCGTCTCAAGGCAGCCTTTGTTGAGTTTCTGCATCACTTGCCCTTCTACGGTGTGGCCATCGTTTGTATCGACGATCCGATTTTGGCCGATTTGGCACCGGAGCTGGGTCGAACGGTTGTCACCTACGGCCTTAGTGAAGGCGCTGATATTCGTGCCACCAACGTTGTGCAGAATGGGCGCAGAATGCGATTCAAGGTTGAAGGCATCGGTGCTGCCGAAACCTTTGAGTTGAATCTGCCTGGTGTGCACAACGTGCGCAACGCGCTGGCTGCAATTGCGGTAGGTCATGAGTTGAATGTAGATCTGCCATCGAGCAAACGGGCGTTAACCCAGTTCGCTGGCATCGGTCGTCGCTTCAATGTGTATGAAAAGGTTGCCTGCGACTCTGGGCAATGCACGCTTATTGATGATTACGGACACCACCCAACCGAATTGGAAGCGACCATAGCAGCAGCGCGCGCCGGATGGCCCGATGCACGGTTGATTGTTGGCTTCCAACCCCACCGATATTCCAGAACGCGAGACCTGTTTGACGAGTTCGTGCAGGTCTTGTCAGCCGCCGATGGTGCGGTGCTGTGTGATGTCTATCCGGCCGGTGAGGAACCGATTGCAAACGCCGACAGCCGAGCATTGTGTCGAGCGCTTAGAGCGCGAGGAGTTTACGAGCCAATCTATGTCCACACACCTGATCAGATCGGTGAGGCCATGGCTTCAATCGTCGAAGATCAGGACGTGGTCTTGATTAGCGGCGCTGGCAGCATCGGCACTTTGGCGCCAAGCCTGGCGGCCGGAGGGCTGCAATGAGCTACCGCGACCCAACCGAATTTGGCACCGTCGCTCTAGTCATGGGTGGGACCAGCGCGGAACGAGAAGTCTCGCTAGACGGTGGTCAAGCGGTACTGCAAGCACTGCGCAACAAAGGCATCGATGTTGTTCCTGTCGATGGAATCGCTTCTTTGATGACGCTGATAGGCGCCGGTCGCGTCGACCGAGTATTCAACCTGTTGCATGGCCGAGGCGGTGAAGACGGCACCTTACAAGGCGCTCTGGATTGTGCTGGTGTGCCGTATACAGGTTCGGGCGTCCTGGGCTCGGCATTGAGCATGGACAAGGTGCGCAGCAAGTGGGTGTTCAGCAGCTGCGGGCTGCCAACGCCAGAGTTTGAGGTGGTCAAAACAGGTGCGATGCCAGCAATGGCATTTCCAATGGTGATAAAGCCTATCCGCGAAGGGTCGAGCGTTGGCATACACCTGGTGCGCCAGTCAGATGATTGGCAGCAAGCGTTCAATGACGCGATCAAGCACGACCTGGTGATGGCCGAGCAGTACATCGACGGCGAAGAGTTCACTGTTGCCGTATTGCATGGCCGAGCTTTGCCGCCCATTCAAATCGTTGCCGCCAACCAGTTTTACGACTACGAGTCGAAGTACCAGAGCGACCAGACCGATTACCTTTGCCCAGCTCCATTGACTGAAGACCAGACGGACTTGATTTGCCGCCTCGCCGTTGAGGCTTTTGACAGTGTGGCCTGCCATGGCTGGGGACGCGTCGATTTGATGCGCGACAAGCAGGGATCATTCTGGATTTTGGAGGTCAACACAACGCCCGGCATGACTAGCCACAGCCTGGTTCCGAAGGCTGCCGCTGCAGCTGGTATTGAGTTCGAGGAATTGGTTCTACGCATCTTGGAAACCAGTTTGCCAAAAGCCACGGAGGGACGCTTGTGATGCAGCTGGCACGATCAATGTTGTTGATGAGTTTGCTGCTTGCCAGCACGTCATTGCTGGCCGAGGCCGAAATCCGTTTCGTGCGCGTTGAAGGGCCTTTTGTCAGAGTCAGTGCTGAGCAGCTGCGCGCAAGAGTCGCGGAAGTGGCCGATCGCGGCTATTTCGCCGTTGATCTGGATGAAGTTCGTGTTGCAGTGGAAAAAATGGCCTGGATACGCAAGGCCGTTGTTACGCGGGAGTGGCCCGACACGTTGCGCGTACGAGTGGAAGAATACGAGCCTGTTGCCCACTGGAACGGTAATCAAATGATCGATCGTCAGGGAAAAATCTTTGACATAGGTATGCAGGACCCAATCAGAGGGCTTCCGCAATTGTCCGGTCCAGATGAGGAATTCGACGCAATTGTTGAGCGGTATCAGTTTTTGGACGCAGCCTTGCGCGGTGTCGGTGAGGAAATCGCTGCCTTCAACAAAGATGCGCGTGGATCCTGGGATGCGCAACTGGTCGGTGGCACCGAACTGATACTCGGTAGCCGAGATTTTTCGCTGCGAGTCAATCGTTACCTGCGAGTGCATGACCGGATTGGTGTGAACCCTCGTCGTGTAGATCTGCGCTACCCGAATGGCCTGGCTGTGTTGCCCGCCGTCACTACGGAGGAATCAAGCGATGCCATCTAGTGACCGCCCATTGGTCGTCGGTTTGGACATCGGAACGTCCAAAATCGTCGCCGTCGTTGGCGAGTTGACCGGCGATGACGAACAGCCGGTTGAAATTGTCGGCATTGGCACGCACGCCTCACGCGGTTTGAAGCGCGGTGTGGTCGTTGATATCGAATCGACGGTGCAATCGATTCAACGGGCCATCGAAGAGGCAGAGTTGATGGCGGGCTGTGAGATTCAAGCCGTTCACGCGGGTATTGCTGGCAATCACATTCAGAGCTTCAATTCCCACGGTATCGTTGCCATCCGCGACCATGAGGTTGCGGACAGTGACGTTGAAAGAGTATTGGATGCGGCGCGCGCAGTTCCTATTCCGGCGGACCAGAAGATCCTGCATGTGGTCCCTCAGGAATATGTCATCGACGGTCAAGACGGCATTCGTCAACCGATTGGGATGTCGGGTGTGCGGCTTGAAGCGCGGGTCCATGTCGTTGCATGCGCACAGAGCGCGGCACAGAACCTGAGCAAATGCATCGCGCGCTGCGGATTGCAGGTCGATAGCCTGATATTGCAACAGCTGGCGTCCAGTCATGCTGTTTTGAACGAAGACGAAAAAGATCTGGGTGTTTGTCTGGTCGATATCGGCGCGGGGACCACCGACATCGCCGTGTTCACTGGCGGTGCGATTCGGCATACCGCGGTGATACCAATCGCTGGCGATCAAGTCACCAACGACATCGCAATTGCCCTGCGGACACCAACTCAATATGCAGAAGAGATAAAGGTCAAATACGCATGCGCGCTAACGCAATTGGCACGCGCTGAGGAAAGTATCGAAGTACCCAGCGTCGGCGACCGGCCGCCGCGGCGATTGGCTCGACAAAATCTCGCTGAAGTCGTTGAGCCCAGGTACGAGGAGCTGTTTTCTCTGGTCCAGAGCGAATTGAGGCGCAGCGGTTTTGAGGATTTGGCAGCGGCTGGTGTTGTACTCACTGGCGGCGCCGCGAAAATGGAAGGTGTCTCGGAATTGGCCGAAGAGGTCTTTCACGTGCCAGTCAGGATCGGCACGCCACAACACGTAACAGGATTATCCGATGTCGTAAGCAATCAAGTGCATGCCACTAGCGTGGGCTTGTTGCTATACGCATGTCGGGCAGATGGGCGCACTGCGCCCGGCGTCGCCACAACCGGCGGGCTGGCTTCAGCCTGGGGACGCATACAGAGCTGGTTTCGAGGGGAGTTTTAACGGCAATGACTCTAACGAGGTAAATGGAAATGACTTTTGAATTGATGGACTCATACAGTCCAAACGCAGTAATCAAGGTAATCGGTGTTGGTGGAGGCGGCGGCAACGCGGTCAACCAGATGGTCGGTGCCAATATCGATGGCGTGGAATTTATTTGTGCCAATACAGACGCGCAGGCATTGCGCAACTGTTCTGGCAAGACGCCACTTCAACTGGGCTGCAATGTCACCAAAGGCTTGGGTGCTGGTGCCAACCCCGAGGTCGGTCGTCAGGCTGCACTCGAGGATCGCGAGCGCATTATCGAAGTGGTTGACGGTGCGGACATGATCTTCATCACCGCAGGCATGGGCGGTGGAACCGGGACTGGAGCGGCACCTGTGGTCGCAAATGTCGCCAAGGAACTGGGAATTTTGACTGTTGCGGTGGTCACAAAACCGTTTCCGTTCGAAGGCCCACGACGCATGGAGGTGGCGAAGCAAGGCATCGAGGAACTGTCAAGGCACGTCGACTCTTTGATCACCATCCCCAACGAGAAACTGTTGACGGTGCTCGGCGGTGATATCACGCTGCTAAATGCATTCTCAGCGGCGAATGACGTATTACTGGGCGCCGTACAGGGCATTGCCGAATTGATCACCCGACCTGGGTTGATCAACGTTGACTTTGCCGATGTGCGCACAGTGATGAGCGAGATGGGAATGGCCATGATGGGCTCGGGTGTTGCCAAAGGTGAAGATCGAGCGGGTGTTGCGGCAGAGGCTGCAATTGGTAGCCCATTGCTCGAGGACGTTGACCTGTCCGGTGCCTGCGGCATTTTGGTAAACGTTACCGCTGGCATGAACCTGACGATGAGCGAGTTCGACGAAGTTGGACGGTCCATTGGCGATTTCGCAGCAGAGGATGCAACGGTCGTAATGGGTACCGTTATCGATCCTGACATGCAGGACGAGCTGCGAGTCACGGTTGTTGCTACAGGTTTGAACCGCAAGCAAGCAGGCCAGGAGCGTCCAATGCAGTTGCTGAAGCGAACCGGCACTCATGACCAGCCCGAAATGTCGAGCCATAACCGCAACGAAGTTGAGCAAAGCGAAGGCGACTCAAGTGCAGCGCCCGCTGCGACTTCGAGTACCTCATCGAGTGCTTTGGAATATCTCGATGTACCGGCTTTCTTGCGTCGTCAGGCCGACTAAAAGGGCCTGGGGTGGCAACGACTATTGGGTCAGCACCGATTAATCGGTAGCTGAAACAGTTGTAGCCGACGCCGGACTCGGCAGGTCCAAAGCCAACGCGGGTCAAATCGACCGACCCGCAAGGCACGCCCGACCGCAGGTGGTTTCATTGCCGGCCACCTGCGGCTGCGGCGACCCAAAAATCCAATAACCCTCCATATTTCAACGATTTGTTAACAAAGTAGGCTGTAAGCTGCTGAATTGTTGCTTTCCAGCAACAGATGTGGCGAAAATCACATTGAAGGCTTCTGTTATTGAAAGTAGCTGTGGTAGTATCGCCTCGTCCACGCCATTGAAAGTCGGGGAGTTGTAACCGAATAATGATAAGGCAACGCACCTTAAAGAACGTGATTCGCGCCACCGGCGTGGGAATCCACACGGGCCAGAAGGTCTATCTCACTCTGCGACCAGCGGCAGTCAATACCGGTATTGTCTTCAGGCGTGTTGATCTTGAACCCGCGGTTGAGATCCCCGCCGATCCGCAGCATGTTGGTGACACGCTGCTGTCGACTTCGATCCACAAAGATGGCATCAAGGTCGTCACCATTGAACACCTGTTATCAGCCATGGCTGGTTTGGGCATCGACAATGCCTATGTCGACCTTAGCGCACCCGAAGTCCCAATTATGGATGGCAGCGCGGGTCCGTTCGTATTTTTGATTCAGTCGGCGGGCATCGAAGAACAGGCGGCCGCCAAGCGCTTCGTCCGAATCAAGCGTCGTGTTCGAGTCGAAGACGGCGACAAGTGGGCACAATTCGACCCGTTTGAGGGTTTCAAGGTTTCCTTCGGCATTGATTTTGACCATCCAGTATTTCGGTCACACAGTCGCAATGCCATGATCGACTTTTCGACTACATCATTTGTTAAGGAAGTTGCCCGCGCACGGACGTTCGGCTTCATGCGAGACATCGAGATGCTGCGCGAGCAAAATCTTGTTCTCGGCGGAAGCATGGACAACGCGATTGTGCTTGATGACTACCGCGTTCTCAACGAGGACGGACTCCGCTACGAAGATGAATTCGTAAAGCACAAAATCCTCGATGCGATCGGCGATTTGTACCTGCTTGGTCACAGCCTGATTGGAGCTTTCTCTGGCTTCAAGTCAGGTCACGCCCTGAACAACAAGCTGCTTCGTGCCTTGATCGAAGACACTGAAGCTTGGGAAGAAGTGACCTACGAAGATTCAAAGACGGCACCGATTTCCTACGCTCATCCGGCGGAAGCTTAAGGTATATACGAAGCCGGATCGCGGACTGGTCTAGCGTTCACTCAAGCGCTTTAGACGGCGTGCCAATTCCGGGTCCGCCAAGCCAGTTGCTGCCGCCCCCATGGCCTTCCGTCTAGCCTTGTTGTCTACCGCTTGTGGTCGGCTCAAATCGGGCTCACTGAAAAGGTCTGGAACGACCTTTACTTCGAAGTGAGAGACGCTGGTTTTGCACGAACGCGCCAGCGCGTTTAGAATGCGGCTCCTGTGCAATCGTAAACGCGACCCCCAACTGGCGTTGGCGGTGGCGAGAACGGCAACACTGCCACGTAGGTTAATCAGGCGAGTGTTGCGTGCCAGATCGGCGGTCAGAGCCTTTACAAATCGTTCGTTCGCAGTGGCGATTTGCTGGGCCTTCTTCAACCGCTGAGAAAGAGAGCCGGAGGGGCTGGCAATGACATCCCCGGCAGAGCGGGCCGGTTTGCGACGGTTCGTCATGGCCGGAAGCTCTGCGAAGATTGCCGACGTGCGACAAAACAGAGTACTCGCGCGCATTGGCGCATTGGGGAACTCAACAACAAAGACGAATGCATATATGAACGTTATCGTAGTCTCACAATCGCTGTCCAGGGCGCGAACGATCGCGCTGGACCACAAGATACTGGCGGCGGCTGGATTTGCATTGCTAGCGCTATTTGCCGCGGCTGTATTCGGTGGCTATCAATTGGCCGCCAATGCCGCAGATCCGCAACTGGTTGCCCAGGTTGAGTCGATGAAAAGCCAGTTGGCAGCCCAGCGCGAACAGCTGCTGGCGACCAGAGATTATGCTGAGGACCACTTGAACGCGCTGACCGTCAGGATGGGAGAGTTGCAGGCTCGCGCCACCCGACTGGACGCCTTGGGTGAACGGTTGGCCCAGTTGGGTGAGTTGGACGAGTCGGAATTTCACTTTTCGGCATTGCCTGGATTGGGTGGTCCTGAGGAACCGATTTCCTCAGTCGGTCTAGCAGAGCCAAACATTGCCAACAGCCTGGCTCAATTGGAGAAAAAGTTCGGCAACCAGGGACGCGAGCTGGATGCGTTGGAGCGATTGATCGCGGATCGTGATATTGACAAACGATTCGTTCCGGCCGGTCGCCCGGTAGCCAGTGGCTGGGTCAGTTCGAACTACGGCAGTCGAACCGATCCGTTTACTGGCAAACCATCACGACACAATGGCGTCGATTTCTCTGGAGTCGATGGAGCCGAGATATTGTCGGTTGCTGATGGTGTGGTCAATTGGGTCGGTCCAAGACCGGGCTACGGCAATACCATCGATATCGATCACGGTAATGGCTACATTACCCGTTACGCTCATAACCGTGAACACCGAGTTGAAGTAGGCCAGCGCGTGCGCGCCGGTGATGTCATTGCATTGATGGGGCGTACCGGTCGTGCAACCGGCCCGAATGTGCATTTCGAGGTCTGGTACAACGGGCGTCGCCTGGACCCGATAGCCTTTATCCGTTCTCAGCGCGGCGAACATAGCGCATCGCCGCAAGGCTGAATTGCGCTGAACAGCAATTAACAGCTGAACTGACCAGGCAATACCTTGCAAGGATGGCATTTAGCCCCAACCTTTCGGCGATAACAAGCATTCTTCTCGCGTAAGATCAGCGCCGACCGCGTCGATCGATGGGAATTAGTGATTTTTGAGCGCGGTACGCCTCGTCGTGCTGCGACCTAGTGGATTAATTAATCATGCTCGACAAAGTTTTCACTCGTCTGTTTGGTAGCAGAAATGATCGTCTGGTTCGCTCTCTAGCGAAGAAAACAAACGAAATCAATGAACTAGAGCCCAAGTATGAGGCCCTGGACGACGACGCTCTGAAGAACAAAACGGTTGAGTTCCGTCAGCAATTGGCGGACGGCGCGAGTCTTGACGAGCTGCTGCCAGAGGCTTTTGCGGCGGTACGAGAAGCATCCCGACGCACCTTGGGGCTTAGACATTACGACGTCCAGTTAATCGGCGGCATGGTGTTGCACCAGGGCAACATCGCAGAGATGCGCACAGGTGAAGGTAAAACGCTGGTCGCAACGCTGCCGGTGTATCTCAACGCACTCGCCGGCAAAGGCGCTCATGTTGTCACGGTCAATGACTATCTGGCGCGCCGTGACGCCGACTGGATGCGTCCCGTGTACGAAGCACTGGGCTTGTCTGTTGGTGTGGTGGTACCCGGAATGTCGCCAGCCGCCAAACGGGCGTCGTACGCTGCCGATGTCACCTACGGAACCAACAATGAATTTGGCTTCGATTACCTGCGCGACAACATGGCGTTTGCTGCCCACGACAGGGCACAGAGAAAGCCCTTTTTTGCGATTGTGGACGAAGTCGACTCAATTCTTATCGATGAAGCGCGCACACCGTTGATCATCTCGGGTCCGACCGACGACTCACCGCAGATGTACGCCAAGATCGACCGCATCGTTCCGAAGCTCAAGAAGCAGGAGGAAGAAGACGGTCCAGGCGACTTCACCGTCGATGAGAAGAGCAAGCAGTGCTACCTGACCGAAGAGGGTATGGAGCACGTTGAGGAGCATTTGAGGGCGGCCGGTTTGCTGGAAGAAGGTGATGAGTTGTACGACGCTCAGAACCTGGCACTGGTCCACCACCTCACCGCAGCGATGCGAGCGCACGCGTTATACCAGAAGGACGTTGACTACATTGTCCGCGATGGCGAGGTCGTTATCGTCGACGAATTTACCGGACGAACACTTTCCGGGCGGCGTTGGGGCGACGGTTTGCACCAGGCAGTTGAAGCCAAGGAAGGTGTTCCGATTCAGCGCGAAAACCAGACTCTGGCGTCAATTACCTTCCAGAACTACTTCCGTCTATATGAAAAACTGGCTGGGATGACCGGCACGGCGGATACCGAAGCATACGAATTTCAAAGCATTTACGGGCTGGAAGTTGTCGTCATCCCGACGCACCGCGATATGGTGCGCGATGACCGTGGCGACCTGGTCTACTTGACGCCTGCCGAGAAATACGACGCCATCGTTGAAGACATTCGCCAGTGTAACCAGACCGGACAGCCTGTGCTGGTCGGTACCACATCCATCGAAACCTCGGAGTTGATCTCAAAACGCCTGAAAAAGGAGAAGATCAAGCACGAGGTCTTGAATGCCAAGCAGCACGAACGCGAAGCGATCATTGTTGCTCAAGCCGGTCGCCCAGGAGCCGTTACGATCGCCACCAACATGGCCGGTCGAGGTACTGACATCGTCTTGGGTGGCAATCTCGAAGCGGAATTGGCCGAGCTTGGTGAAGACGCGACAGATGCAGAGCGTGAAGCGGTTCGGGCAGACTGGAAAGAGCGCCATCAGAAAGTTCTGGATGCAGGTGGTCTGCACATTATCGGCACTGAGAGGCACGAATCGCGGCGTATCGATAACCAGCTACGGGGACGATCGGGACGACAGGGTGACCCGGGGTCGAGCCGCTTTTACCTGTCGCTGGAAGATAGCCTGATGCGCATCTTTGCCTCTGAGCGCGTATCTTCACTGATGCAGAAGCTCGGCATGCAGGAAGGCGAGGCGATTGAACACCCCTGGGTGAGCCGCGCCATCGAAAATGCGCAGCGCAAGGTGGAAGCGCACAACTTCGACATTCGAAAGAACCTGCTGGAATTTGACGATGTCGCCAACGAGCAGCGCAAAGTCATCTACGAGCAACGTCAGGATTTGATGGAAGTCGACGACATCAGCGATGTCGTTGGTAACATGCGGCATGATGTGTTCGCTGACATCATCGATCAGTACATCCCGCCGAGCAGCATTGAAGAGCAGTGGGATATACAAGGCCTTGAGACTGCACTGGAGGGCGATTTCTCCATCAAGTTGCCGATCCAGCAATGGTTGGACGACGATGAGACCTTGCACGAAGAAAGACTTAAGGAGAAGTTGATTGAAGAAGTTGACCGACACTTCAAGGACAAGGAAGCAATGACTGGCAGTCGCGTCATGCGCGATTTTGAAAAAGCACTCATGCTGCAGGTATTGGATCACCTGTGGAAGGAACATCTGGCCAGCATGGACTACCTGCGACGCGGCATTCATTTGCGTGGCTATGCGCAAAAACAGCCCAAGCAGGAATACAAGCGAGAATCGTTTGCGATGTTCTCGGAGTTGCTTGATCGCATCAAATTCGAAGTCATCAAGGTACTGGCCAGAGTGCAGGTCAAAGCCGAAGAAGATGTTGATGCCATCGAGCAGCAACGTCGCTCTCAAGGCGGTGGTGACATGCAATATCAACACCCCAGTGCGAGCGGGCCGACAGCACCATCAACAGCCAAAGCAGCGTCAACTGATGGCGCAGCACCCTACGTTAGAGATGGCAAGAAAGTAGGGCGAAATGACCCATGCCCATGCGGATCTGAAAAGAAATACAAGCATTGCCACGGCCGTTTAAGCTAATCGCAGACTCAATGCGGTCCTGACAATGTAATGGCGCGGACGACGGCACCTTGCGCAGAAGTACACGTGGCCGCAGGCGTCCTGGTTGCGCCCGATGGTCAGGTGTTGATCCAGCAACGACACCGAAATAGCCATCAGGGCGGTCTCTGGGAGTTTCCAGGCGGCAAAGTCGAGGCTGGCGAGCACGTGGTCAAGGCGCTGCGTCGCGAGCTGTTAGAGGAGCTTGGAGTCGAGGTAGAGCAGGCGCGACCCTTAATCAGGATTCGCCACGCGTACAGTGATATCACTGTTGTTTTGGACGTGCACTTCATCACCGGCTGGTCAGGTCAGGTTTCCGCCCTCGAACAACAGCCGCTGGCTTGGGTCAGTCCGCACCGTCTGCGCGACTGGGCGATGCCAGCCGCTGACGTACCGATAGTTTCGGCCATACAACTACCCGCCACTTACCCATTCACACCAGACTTTGCCCACCCTGAGCAGGCATTGGGCGCGGTCAGTAGAATTGCATCCGAGCACCAAATTCTGCGAATGCGCCTGCCCAGCTGGACCTACAGGCAAAGATTGCGGTTGGCCCGTGCCCTGAATGAGCAGTTTCCGCATCTGCAACTGATGAGTGACGACCTGGATGTGGTAGCACAACTCCCGGGCATGGGTTTGCATCTGACGTCCCATCAACTATCGACACTTGAGGCTGATGATTTGCCGGCTGCTCAATGGCTTGCGGCGTCGGTCCATAGCCAACTCGAGCTGGAGCTGGCCGAAGCGCTTGGTGTGCAGTTTCTTACCTTGTCACCGGTGTTGCCGACCAGCAGCCACCCAAGCGCCAAGCCACTTGGTTGGGATCTGTTCGCCGACTTGGTCAGCAAGGTTAATCTTCCGGTATTTGCGCTGGGCGGTGTGCAAACAGCAGACTTGCCCCTGGCCTGGTCGCATGGCGCTCAGGGGATCAGCGGTATCTCAGCTTTTTTCGCCGCCAGTTGAAGGTAGCGCTGATGCAGAAGGTCGACCTTGTCTGCCAACTGCAGAAGCGAACCGTCGTTGATGATGATGTCGTCAGCGATGGCCAGTCGCGCATCGCGTTCTGCCTGTGCGTTGATCATTGCCGTTGCCTGGTCGACACTTAGGTCGCTTCGTTTCATTAGGCGTTGCAACTGAAGTTCGGCTGGAATGTCGACGACCAGCACTCGATCAAATTGTCCTTTTGATCCGGATTCCAACAACAAGGGAATCACGTACAGTACGTAGGCGCTGTCGGCTTCCGAAACCTGTTGCTGGCCGCGATCTCTGATCAAAGGGTGCAACAGCCTTTCCAGGCTGCGTCTTTGTGCGGGGTCTGCAAACACTCTGTCGCGCAACGCCGCGCGGTCTAGCGTGCCATCCTCGCGCAACACTGTTTCTCCAAAAAGACTAATGACGCCGCGCAGACCCTCGCTACCTACTTCTACGACATCGCGCGCCAGTATATCGGTGTCGACCACACAAATACCCAAGTCGGCGAATCGATTTGAAACGGCGGTTTTTCCGCTGGCGATACCACCGGTGAGAGCAACCACAAAGGGCGATGGTTTCGATTCTGATCGGGGCTTATTCGAGACCGGCAAAACTCAGGTAGGCTCCAATCAGCTGCTGTCCCCAAATCAACCCTATCCAACCGGCGATGGCCAAATAGGGCCCGAATGGAATTGGTGTTTGCCGGTCGGCTCCTTGCATCTTAAGCGCAATGCTGCCCACCACAGCACCGACCAGCGATGACATGATGATGATCAAGGGCAATAGCTCCCACCCTCCAAACGCTCCAAACACAGCAAGCAACTTGAAATCGCCGTACCCCATCCCTTGCTTGCCTGTTACAAGCCTGAATAGCTGAAATACGGTCCAGAGACTCATGTAGCCGGCTATGGCACCGACAATGGCCGCTTCAGCCGGGATGAATACAGACCAAAGTGACAGCAACAGGCCAAACCAGATCAAAGGTAGCGTGAGGTTGTCGGGCAGTAACTGCGTTTTGATATCGACGCCGGACATGGCGATCAGGAACCAGGTCAGAACCAACATCGATGCGCCTTGAACGGTCGGTCCAAAGTGCCAAATGACGTATGCGGAAAGCAGTCCGGTCAGCAGCTCGACCAGAGGGTACTGGATGGAGATTCTGGCTTTGCATTGCGCGCATTTTCCGCCCAGTAGCAGGTAACTGACCACCGGAATATTCTGATGCGCCCTGATCGGGTTGTTGCAGTGCGGACAACGCGATGCCGGCCGAACCAGTCCAGGCGGGGGTGCCTCTTCTACAGGCTCAAGCTCAAGTACTTCGCGACTCTGGCTTCGCCACTCATGTTCTATACGCGCCGGCAGCCGCGCAATGACAACGTTCAGAAAGCTGCCGACCATCAGGCCAACGATTCCGGCACCAGCGGCTGCCAGCCCCGGATAGGCTACGAGCACATCAAGCACGGTAATTAAATGGTCGCCGCGAGTTTGAAGATAGGCAGATACATGCCAATCACCATGCTACCGACGATACCGCCGATGATGATCATGATGAACGGTTCAAGCAGGCTGGATAGCGCATCAACCGCGTTGTCGACTTCTTCTTCGTAGAACTCTGCAACTTTGGTCAACATCGCATCAAGGTTACCCGATTCCTCGCCGATGGCTGTCATTTGGACCACCATATGAGGGAACACGTCGACCTGACGCATTGCCAGTTGCAACTGGTGGCCTGTGGCAACGTCGTCACGGATTTTCAGTACTGCGTCACTGTAGACGATATTGCCGGTGGCTCCCGCCACAGTTTGCAGCGCGTCGACCAGTGGTACACCTGCAGCGAACGTGGTCGCCAGAGTGCGCGCAAAGCGGGCGATGGCAGCGTGATTCATGATCTGGCCGACGATCGGAACTTTCAGTATTGCCCGGTCTAAAAAGTGCGCGAATTTTCTGCTGCGCTTTTTCAGCTGGATCAGTCCGAAGATAGCTCCACCAGCAATAATCGCGTAGAAGAACCCATGCTCCTGCACGCTCTCGGAGGCATCGACGATCATTTGCGTAAACGCTGGCAGGTCGCCGCCAAACGATTTGAAGATTGACTCAAACTGTGGAACCACCCAGACCAATAGCAGAATACTCACGAGGATTGCTACAGCCATGACGGTCGCTGGATAGAACAACGCCTTTTTGATCTTGCCTTTGATCGACTCAGTCTTTTCCTTGTAAGTGGCAATGGTGTCGAGCAAGGTGTCCAACACACCCGCTGTTTCACCTGCTCTCACCAGGTTTACGTAGAGTTCGTCAAATTGCAGTGGACGGTGGGACATGGCTTCACTCAAGGTGGCCCCGCCTTCAACATCGCTTTTGATGCCGAGTACCATTTCCTTCATGCTGGCGTTGTCTGACCCGCCGGCGATAATCTCGAAGCTCTGCACCAACGGCACGCCCGAGTGCATCATGGTGGCCAGCTGACGTGAAAAGATGGCGATCTCGCGTGGTGTGATTTTCTTTTTGCCGCCGCCGAACAAGGCCTTGGGCTTTTTCCGCACGCGCTTGGGCTGGATGCCTTGACGCCGCAGCTCCGCCTTGACCAAAGTCGGGTTCTTGGCGGCTTGCTCGCCTTTCATTTTGGTCCCGCGCTTGTCGGTCCCTTCCCAGATGTAGGTATTGAGTTCTGCTGCCTTGGTGGCCATCGCTTTACGCTCTTGTGTACTCAAATGAGGCGTTCGGTCGGCGAACGCTAAACGTTATAGTTATCACCTGTGCATATACAAATCAAGGAATTAGGGCACGAAATTAATGTTGCGGCCTAATCTTTAGTCACTCGATTGATTTCTGCCAGGCTGGTGATTCCCTGGCGTGCCTTGTTCAGGGCCGAAGCGCGCAGGTCATTGATACGTTCAACCTTGGCCTGATCGGCGATCTGAATCGCGTTGCCGCCTTTCAGAATGATTCGTTGCATTTCTTCACTAATGCCCATCACCTGGTAAATGCCGACACGGCCCTTATAGCCTTCGTTACACAGAGGGCAACCCACCTGCTCAAATAGCTTCAGGTTGTCTACTTCATCTTCCTTGAAACCCTCCCGTAGCAAGGCCTCAGGAGGAATCTCCGCGTGTTGCTTGCAATCGGGGTGCAGACGACGCGCTAGCCGCTGGGCGATTACCAGAGAAACTGCCGATGTGATATTGAATGGTGCGATGCCCATGTTCATCAAACGGGCAATCGTCTGTGGTGCGTCATTGGTGTGTAGTGTAGATAGCACCATGTGTCCGGTCTGGGCAGCCTTGATTGCGATCTCGGCCGTTTCGATGTCTCGTATCTCCCCGACCATGATGACGTCGGGGTCCTGTCGCAAGAAGGAACGCAGTGCGGCTGCGAAAGTCATGCCCTTCTTGGTGTCCTGTTGAACCTGGTTGACACCGCTGACTCGAATTTCAACCGGGTCCTCTACGGTAGAAATGTTGCGGCCTTCCTCATTCAGAATGTTGAGTGCCGTGTAAAGAGAAACTGTCTTACCACTACCGGTTGGGCCGGTTACAAGCACCATGCCGTAGGGTTTCTGAATGGCGTCAAGAAACAATTCCTTTTGATCGTCTTCATACCCCAGTTTTTCGATGCCCATCTTGGCGGCGGATGCGTCCAGTACACGCAGCACTACCTTTTCTCCAAAAAGCGTCGGGCAGGTGCTGACACGAAAGTCAATTGACTTGGTTTTCGACAAGTTCAGCTTGATTCGGCCATCCTGAGGAACACGCCGCTCGGCGATGTCGAGACCGGACATGACCTTCAGTCGCGAGGACAGGCGCGGTGACATCGCTGTAGGTGGGCTGGCAACCCTGCGCAGGACTCCGTCCATGCGAAAGCGTACACGGTACATTTTTTCGTAGGGCTCGAAGTGAATATCTGATGCGCCACGTTTAATGGCATCCAGTAACACCTTGTTGACGAATTTTACGACCGGGGTATCGTCACCGGTGGCTTCAACTCCGGCGTCGGACTCATTTTCGAGCTCCGCAGCATCTGCGAAATCAACATCCTCCAAGCCCTCATCGTCTTCCATGTCATCCATCATGGCGTCGGTAGCTTGCAGAGCATCCTCTATTGCTCGCTCCAACAAGTCGTCGCGAATCAGAATCGGCTCGACACCGAGGTTGGTGTGAAACTTGATCTCATCGAGTCCACGCAGGTTGGTGGGATCGGAGACGCCGACAAATAGACGGCTACCGCGCTTGAAAAGGGGTAAGGCACGGTGTTGGTGAATCAATCGCTCTTCGACCAGACGAACCGGAGCCTGGCCCAGGTCCATCGCCGAGACGTCGAACACCGGCACCCCGAATTCGGCAGAGGCTGCGGCCACAACCGCACTTGCGTCCGCGATATTGTTTCCAACGACGTAGGTAACAAACGGAATGCGCTGCTTTAACGAAGTTTCCTGCGCACTGACTGCTTCTTCTTCGGTGATCAATTGGTCGGTGACCAGCCTCCGTGCGAGGCCACTAAGCCGGACTGGAACTTTGGTTGCCATAGATCTTTGCGCAATGGTAGCGAGTGACGCTTCAATCCTACCAGTTGTGCCAGGACGTGTGCCACAATTGGGCAATGTGACCCTTCGGCGATTTGCCTTGTGCCAATTCCCCCGCAGCCGTTCAATGTGACAGTGAAGTCCGATAAACAAGGCCTTCCTTTGTTGCGCTACGGTGCGCTGATCATTGTTTTATTGGCCGTTGTTTGCCTGCTGGTATGGACCTTTCTCATTGTGCCGCTGGGACCGCTGACGTTCTTTGACGATGGCGGCACCTATTTGATGATGGCAAGGGCGTTGGCGTTCGGTGGCGAGCCACTGCCTTCGTTGGCGGATTCTTTCCGAGTCTTGCCCGGGCTCTACCCGCTGGTTATCGGCGCGGTCGCCGCAAATACCGAAGGCCTGATTGCTGCTGCCAGATTGACCAACGTGCTAGCTACGATGGTGGTGTGGCTGTGTTGCTGGTGGCTGGCATTTCGATTGCTGCAACCGGGTCGTGCGGTGCTGGCATTGTTGGTGATTTTGTCGCTGCCAGTGGCGTGGTTCATGTCTCCTGCCGTTGTCAGCGAGCCGGTATTCACAGCTCTGACCATGCTCAGTTTGGCGATCTCCGACGCATTGGTTTCCACCCGCCACCGGAGCAGGTGGCTGGCCCTGGCTGCTTTCGTTCTAGGGTTATGTCTGATCGGTTCAATACTGACTCGTACCATCGGCATTGCGTTGATCCCCGCAATCGTCGCCATGTTGTGGCAGCTGCAGCATCGGCTGCGTCTGGCTTGTTACCTTGGTGCAGGCCTGCTGGTGGCGATGGTGGTCGCCGTTGGCTATGGACTGCCATGGACTGGCTCGGGTTACGGTGGTCACGTGTTGGCCAAGTTCAACGACTTCTCGTTGTCGCAAGCGGCAACGTTTGCCCTATCGCAGTGCAAACAAATGCTCGCCGCTTTCCTTGCCAACCTGACGTTGATTCATGAGCCTGAGCGGATGTTTGCGCTTTGGTTGGTCGGTGGCGGCCTTTTCTTCTGGGTGATTTGGTCGTTGTTGCGCCACGCCTTGGCGCTCAACCCAATCGCGATTTATGTCGTGACATCATTGCTTATAGTCTTGATCTGGCCGTTTCCGGATCACATGGTGCGTTTCCTGTACCCACTAATGCCGGTGACGATCATCCTGGCTTTGCGGTCTACTGCTGGGCAGATGACGGTTTTTCGCACCTTGGTCGCAAGCTGCTTTGTGCTGATGGCCGGACTCGGATATGGGCGCTTCATTGATCGCTCACTCTGGGCCGGGGCAGCTGTTCTTGGGTCAAGCACGCTTTACGCCAAGGACAACGCAGAGAAGGCGCAGTACGAAGCGTTTGGCTTTGTGAATGCGATCAACGATTGGCGCGAATTTCGTTATTTGTTGCCAACAGATGCACGCGTTGTCTGTTTCAAGCCGCATTACTTTGAGGCGTTGTCGGGACGCAGTTGCGTGTTGCCGCCGCTCAATCTCAGTGCAGACTGGATCACGCAGCAGGCAATCACTCATGCCTATCTATCGCCGTTGACCCGCCCGGACCGCCCGGCCGACCTGATCAATCAACGATTCGCTGGCTGTGGAGATGGAGTATGGCAACGACACAACGGACGGGGCCATGTTGAAGCCGCGTTGGTGTTGATTGACGGCTGCATAACCCCCGGTTCGCACTAGGCGCGTGTCAAATCGTGACTTGTTCCGAATCAGCGCCGTCGCTGGCTATATACTGACTACCATCGACCTGCCACGCGCCGAGGAGCCATTCGCGAAACCATGAAGGATCAGACAACCAGCACCGGCTCGATCGCCGAGCACCGCTCTGCCTGTAGCGACGGCAGCGATGTATCGATTGTGATCCCGATGAAAAATGAGCAAGGTTCGGTTGCGGCGTTGGTGGGCGATATATTGGACCGACTGCCAGAGGCAGAGGTCATTGTTGTTGACGATGGGTCGACCGACTCAAGTGCACAACTGGCTGCGGCCGCTGGAGCGGTGGTGGTTCAGCATCCAGTATCCATGGGAAACGGCGCCGCTATCAAAACCGGTATTAGAGCGGCGAGTCGCGAATTCATCGTTTGTATGGACGCTGACGGGCAGCATCAGGCCAAGGATATTCCTGCGCTGCTGGCTGGCTTCGCGCAAGGCTATGACCTGGTGGTCGGGCAACGCGACGCAGCAGGGCAGGCCAGCCTGGCTCGCCGTTTGGCAAATAACTTCTATAACGCAGTGGCCAGCTTCATGGTGGGCCAGAGCGTCAAGGACCTGACGTCTGGTTTTCGCGCCTTCAGGGCATCGTTGGTCAAGGGCTTGTTGCCGCTATTGCCCAACGGGTTTTCCTACCCCACCACCAGTTTGATTGCGGTCTACCGTATGGGCCACCGTGTTTCATTCGTGCCGATCGAAGTACTGAAACGACAAGGCAAGAGTCATATCTCGCCACTCAAAGATGGTCTCAGGTTTCTTGTCATCATCTTTCGAATAGCCACCCTCTACTCGCCGCTAAAACTGTTTTTGCCAGTCAGCGTTTGCATGGCGGCACTCGGTATCGCCAACTACTTGTACACCTATTTCACCGATGGGCGCTTCACCAATATGAGCGTCGTGATGCTGGTCGCGTCGGTGGTCGTATTCGTCATAGGATTGGTGTCAGAACAGGTCACTACTTTATTGTTCATTGCCTTGAGCAGGCACCGGGAAGATAACAGCAAGTAGTGGGCAGCGGAGCTTCCCTAGCTGTCGAGCACTTCTTCGTACAAACAGCGATAGGCTCGTGTCATTGCGAGCAAGGAGAACGAGGACTCAATTCGTTGTCGGTTGTACTGTCCCATGGCCTTGCGCAGGTCGGGTTGTTCCGCCAACTCATTGAGCGCTGAGGCGAACGCGGTTATATCGCCGGGTGGGCACAAGATTCCACCTTTTTGCGCGACAACCAGCTCAGGCATGGTTGAACAGTTGCTGGCCACCACTGGCAGGCCACAGGCCATGGCTTCGGCCACCGCAAGGCCAAAGCCCTCACGAAAGGTTGGCATCAACAGGATGTCGGCGTGCCGGTAAATCTCGGGCATCTTGTCTGGAGCAACCGGGCCTAGTTCGATCAACTTGTGGTGCCGCCAGCGCTTGGGCAAGTTGGTGCGGCCGGTCGCGCAAATAATGGTGCAGGCATGGTCCAGTTGCTGGGCGATGTCGGGCAACAGGTGAGCGCCTTTGCGCAAAGAAGGATTGCCACAAAACAGGATATTGATTTTTCTGTCCTGTCGCCGTTCAGGCGTTGGAATAAAGCGTTCTGTACAAACCCCATTGGGTATTACGCGAACCTCACCGTCAAACTCCATGTCTTGCCTGACCAGGTCGGCAACGAATTGACTCACAGCCGTCACCATCGTTGCCTTTTTCAATGCCATCGATGTCCACAAACGCAAATCACTTCGCCAATGCAGTCGCTGTAATGCAGTGCCGAACTGGCGCATGTATTTATCCAGGACATAGCCATGGAAGGTCGCAATTAGCGGCGCCTTCTGTCGCAAGAAAGCAGCATGGTCCGGTGCCGTATGCACCAGATCGGCATGGCCCCCAACCGACAAGCCGATGGCCGGTGGGAATAATTCCAGCCATCGACTGTAAGGCCTGATTTCTACCGCCTCGATATGGCTTGCCAATGCCCTGTGCAACTCGATTGCACCGGACCCGGCAGGCAATGGCGTCAGCACTTTCATGGCGACCTTGGCGGCAGATTGACGCCGCGATACCTGGGGTAGGCTAGCCAATACAGGTGATAGATGAGCTTTAGCAATGCGGAGTCAACATGCTGTGCATGAATCGACCGCTCTTCGCCAAATCGAATGGCAAGCGTCTGCGGGTCTGTGCTGGCACTGATGCCACTGTGACGCATGACCGAAATCACCTGCTCAATCAGTTTTGCGCTGACCCCAGCTCGATAGGCGCGAAGAAAGAAGTCATAGTCCATGGCGATTTGCAGACCGGTATTGAACAGACCGATTCGCTCAAACAGGCCTCGGTGGCAGAAAGTTGCCTGGTGCCACAGGCTGGTCTTGAAGTTCAGGCGCCAGTTCCAGGGCCTGGGCTGCCTTTGTTGCAGGCCATCGCCATGGTCGAGCATTAAACGGCCGCTGACTATGTCGTGACCCTTCCGGAGGTATGGGGCGACGTTCTCCAGGCTATCGTTCGCATGCAGGTAGTCGTCACTGTGCAACATCAAAACGTAGTCGCCTGATGCCAGCTTGATGCCTTTGTTCATGGCGTCGCCAATACCTTGGTCAGGCTCGGAAATCCACAGCGATAGGGCCGGATCATATCGGCGTATGATGTCGATAGTCCCGTCCGTTGAGGCCCCATCGACAATGATGTACTCGACATGGCTGTAGGTTTGGCGCAATACGCTGATCAGCGTTTGCTCAATGGTTGAGACACCGTTGTAAACCACGGTGACAATGGAAATGAGCGGCTGACGATCATCAGCCGATGGGTTGACCATGCCTCCCAGCCTGAGACCGCCGACTTGCCTTTGCCTAGTCTGTTTGGGTATGGGCACGGCCCTGGAGCATGTGCCAATGTCGATCAGGCTCTGGCGGGTGCTGCAGTCGCCATAGTTAGGCTCTGGCGTAGGCACTTCATGCATCCTTCGGTTGCTTTTCGCTGTTCTCAAGTGACCACAGATTGGCCCAGATCAGAAATTTGAAGCCGCCATAGAGGGTGGCCAAGATCAGGCCGCGCATGCCATCGAGAAAGCCGCGCCGCAACAGGTATCGGCCCATTGCTTCCTTTACCGGTTCCCAGATGAGCCCAAATAGCGAGAAGCGTTGCCCCGCCTCATGCATCAGTCTGGCCTCAATGGCTGCATATCGTCCCAGCGTTTTGTGGACGTAGCCCTCAACGCTAGGGTAGGCGAGGTGCTTGAGATAACAGTCATTGGGCAGATTCAGCACGCGTCCATCGGTTTGAATGGCTCGAAAACAGCGGTGGATAAAGTTTTCATCCTCGCTGTAACTGTCGAGGTAATGCTGTTTTCTAAAAAATCGAGCCCAGTCACCGGTGAAAAAGCCGCCTTGTCGGACCCAGCCACCAAAGAACCAAAACAGATTCCAGAGACAAACGACATCATAGTCGTCACTGTTGGCGGCACTTTCGAGCTTTTCGGCGAGTTGAGGGGTCACGCGTTCATCGGCGTCGAGTACCAGGACCCAGCGTCCATTGGCCGCGGAAATCGCTGTGTGCCGGGCTGGCTCGACGAAATCCAGTCGCGGGTGCGAAATGACGGCAGCGCCCATGCTGCGCGCAATCTCTGCGGTTCGGTCGTCGCTGTGCATGTCGCAGACAACGATTTCGTCAGCAAAGTCCAGCACAGAGCTGATGCAGTCGGCGATGTTTTTCTCTTCATTTAGAGTGTTGATGACGACTGAGATGTTCATGAATCGAAGTGCTTTGATGCAACAAGAACAGACGCAGAGGACACGATCGCCATGGGTTTGGTGCTGGAGATGGTTTTGCCGTGCATGGTAGAGAATAGATAACCGATAGCGACCAATCGCTCTACGCCCGCCACCGTGGCTGCGATGTTCGCACGATTAACCTGGATAAAAAGCGTTGGTAGTTGCTGTGTCAGCACTTGTTCTAGACCTTCCACGGCTTGCCCAAGATTGACCGAGTCGCTGATGCGAAGGGCCGCAACTATGTCGGTCGTTCGCTCGCCAATAGCATTAGACAGTTGGTTTCGGCCCATTGGAACGTTTTTCTCCGGCGAGAAACGTATCTGTTGTACTTTCCGTTCCAGGTTGTTTGCTTCGAGAGTGCAACTAAGGCAGTCAGCTAGACTGTCATTGTTTTCAAAACAGATCACTTTGCATTTGTCGAGATCGGAGATGATATTTAGTGCCATCATTCCTGGGCCTGAGCCGAGGTCCACA
Organism: Lysobacteraceae bacterium; assembly: GCA_021604725.1. Taxonomy (GTDB): domain Bacteria; phylum Pseudomonadota; class Gammaproteobacteria; order Xanthomonadales; family BQJN01; genus BQJN01. The sequence continues at coordinate 47,323 of BQJN01000001.1, forward strand.
AAGCAAGGGCCACCGGGGGCATGGTTCAACGTTCTGGTGATGTGGCGCGCCAGGATGGGTTCATATATTCGGCCGCGGGCCAGGAGCTCAATGGACTGCTCTCCCCGAGGGAAATACACCTTGAACCCTCGATAGTAGATTGACCTGCGGGCGGGGCCGAAATGGTGACCAAGTTTGTCAGGCAACGCGTAGATGAGTCGCGCCAGATTCAGCAGTGGTTTGGGAAGGTTGTGACGCAAGATCCGAATTAGTCGGTGACGGATTCGAAGCCAAAGCAGTTTTGGGTCTGGCAAGGGCTGCGGGATTTTCTTGTTGCCAAGCAGCGCCTCGCACTTTGCTACGTCAGCCTGGTCCTTGCGCTCATTGCGAATGCGCTTCATCTCAAGAATCACGGGCAGACTAGCGATTTTTAGACTATCGAATGTGAAATGCAACCTGGGGTCGGCGATGATCTCATCCAGCGCGTGCTCGTAGTAGGCTGCTTGCGAATGGTGGCAACTGATATCGTCGGTATCGAAGTTGGCGGGCAAGTTTTGTGTGGCAATGTAATCCAGGTCATCTACGTCTCTTACGCCGTAGGCTGCCAGTGTGGCGCTGCCAGTAAGACAAATGTTGTCCAATGTCGCACTCGACTCCGTCGCAGAGGTGAGGAATGCGGCACGCAGTTGGTCAAACCGAGGAGTTTTTGACGGGCGGTGGGTGTTAAGCCAATGGCGAGCATTGCGATTGAGCACCAGTTCAGCCAGTCGCAAGGTTTCCTCCTGGGTGTCACTGATGTGAATCGAAAAATTACCAACACCCGCGGCCATTCGAAATTGTTTTTTTGCTTCGACAAGTGAGGTTTGATCTTTGCCGTCAAAAAACAAAAACGTGACCGGCTCGCTGCCATTGAAGCGTTGCTCGACATGCTCCATCAGCCCCTTCGTAGGCGCCGATCCATGACCCACCCAGGGTTCGTCCTTGTACATAGACCTGATTAGCGCAGGTCGAGCCGACTCGTTGATTCGTAGCTGTCGATCAATAATGATTGCCGCTTCGCCACCAATGGCGTTTCGCAGAAGCGATAGTGCCTGATGGCCGACTGGAAAAACAACCGCCACTTTGGCCCACTGGCTTAGGTAGCAGTACTGGAGGGCCATCGCCTCGAGCACATCAGCAGGCAAGCCACGACGCTCAAAATACGCGTAGTTGTAACGGTCCGCTTGGTGCTGCGGAAACTCGATAGCAGTCAGTTTTGAGTGACTGGCCAGACAGGCAGCGAGACGATGGGCACCATTGAAGATGATTTGGTCTTTAGCGAGCGGGATAGGGCCTCGGTCGTCGTCAAAGCCTGATACCTTGATCGAGTCGATTAGCGCGTCGAAAGCGTCGACAAACCCTTGCTCATTTGACTTGCTTCCATCGGCTTCGTGAAAGTCATTGAATGCCCGAATGTGTTCTGAATAAATATGGCGAGCCCAGGCCGACGGCTGTCCCCGAAGGCGGGCTTGCGCATAGACATATTTCGCGGCGATGTCGAGACGTGATGGGCAAAGTAGCGCGGACGGGTCCATATCAAGCAGTCGATGCTGCGCATCCACTTTCAAAAATGACAGTTGCCACGGCCCTAAAAGGCGGCTGACTTCTGCTCGTGAGATTGTTTTTCGAGGCCCGCTTCCCGTCACGTCCTACCCCATCGACCAACTGGGCGAATGATACAGGCTAACGGCGACGAATATGGACCATGCCAGCGCCAGGCAAAGGATTACCAGTTTGCTAGCCAGCAGCCGCACGGCTTTTTGGCTACGGTAAAACACCAACTCGTTGACTAATGTGGCAATGATAGCGACGCAGGCGGCTGAAAAGACTACTGCCTTAAATGAGTACATCGATGCCACTATGATTGCCCCCAGCGTGACGATGCTGCGTAACACAGAATAGTAGGTGAATGGGCGGACAACAGCCATGGAACGAGCCGTCTCGTAATTGAGCATGGCCAGATAGCCGGTCGGGACAGTGGCTGACATCAGTTGGATCACCGGCACCAGGGCAACCCATTGTGGTCCCAATAGCCACGGTATAAGCGGTGGAGCCAGCAGGTAGGCGGCAATAGCGTAGACGATGGACGCTGGTCCGGCGATCATGACGTATCGGTCGAAATGTCGCTGTATCTGGGTCTTGTCCTTAAACGAAGAAAACTCGGTAAACAAGACCTGAATAGCCTGGGGCAAGACGATGTTTGGTCCCAGTTGCGCCAATTGCCCGCCCATCCTGTAAATACCAACCTGCGCTGTTCCCAGGTTGTAGGAAATAGGAATGGCATCCAGGCTGTTGATCAAGAATCCACTCATTCGCTGCGCCATGATGTGGCGGCCTCCGCTTAGCAATGGCGCAACATCTTCCTTGCTCCATTGCAGGCGCAGTTGATGATTGGATTTCAACCACATCAACAGGGCGGTGGCATAGTGGCCTGCGATAAGACCAATGACCAGTGCGTAAACCCCGTAGCCGTTCGCCGCCAACAGCCAGGCGACCAGGCCACTGACAAGTGGCGTAATGACCTGACGCAATGCATATGCTTTGTAGTTCTGCTTTTTCAAAAACAGCGCCCCCAAAGGGTCGCTGATCGCCGTCGCGAATAAAACCAGAGCACTTAGCGGCAACAGAACAGAAAGCGCATCGAGTTGCAATGCTGACGCGGCGACGGGTGCCAGTATCAGTGCGACAAAGGCCAGGACAATGGCCAGGCCAAGTTGCAGTGTGAACTGGTAATTGATGTGGTGGTCTGGGCTTTGCCGCATGACGAAAATCTGTGTCACGCCAAAGTCACGGATCACCTCGGCGAATGAGACAAAGACCAGAACGACCGCGAATAAACCAAACGCGGCGGGCTCGAGCAGACGTGCCACCAGCAACTGCAGCAATGGGCCGGCCAGGCGCCCAAGAAAGGTTGCCGAGATATTCCATTGCATGTTGTTAACCATGCGCCCATTCACCGAACTCATTGGTGCGTCTCGGTGGGGCCAGCCAGATGGCAGGTGAACAGGGGTTGATTTGCGCTTATGTCAATCACACAGGTTCGCTGGTATTTGTTCTCGATGCTCAGTTTCGAGGGAGTAGGCCGCCGGTTGCCACTTCCGTTTTTGCATTGTCGCAATGTTGCTTGCTTTGACTATAGTCGCTCTGACGCAAGCAAGTCACCTACGGGGCCTGCAGAGCAGCCCGCACTCTTCGTTATCCCTTCTCACCAGGCAGTGAGCATACTGTCGAAGGAAAGCCTCAATTGCGAACTGCTATGTGGGCCAGATCCGTCCTGGCAGGTGAAAAGGCCACTTTGGTCATTTCCGGGTATGCTCATCATTGTTCTCAAGCATATGTTTTTACTGAAGTATCTGGCGATGGGTGGCCGCCTTCATGAATAATGCAGGCTAGTGTAAGATGCTGCTTCATTCGTCCGCGGTTTCCCCCAATCCAAGCGGCCTAAAAGGTTCGGAATCAATGGCAACGCAAACGCTTCTTACCGGAGAACGTTCCAAATGACAACGACAGGCACTGATTCGGTGCGGCGGTGGTTGCCGATAGTCATTGCGATGTCGCTGGTGGCGACGTTTTACCTTTTGCTGCCTCCAGATTCGACCTTCGTTGGAATCCTTTCGGACGGCGTTCGTTATCTGCTAATGGCGGAGCACATTGCCGGCACCGACCAGACCGTAACCGGTGCGCAGTCTGCCTTTCACGGTAGCGTCTTTCCTCCGATCTATCCCATGGTGCTGGCGACGACTGGCGCAGACCCGGCGTATTCGGCACGTCTCACTGCATTGATGTTTGCCGTGGCGGCCATTCCATTTGCTGCCTGGGCTCGAAGAGAGTTGGCGATGAGTCATTTGTCAGCTGCCCTGTGCGTTGTGGCAGTGTGGCTATCACCATTTATGCTGGCAGCAATACTGAGCATTCACAGCGAAAGCCTGTTCCTGGTGCTGGTCATGGCCGCGACATTAGTTAGTGCATTCAGACCCAGCCCGAAAACCATGATCACACTGGGTGTTATCGTCGGCTTGGCGATACTTACTCGAACAGTCGGCATCGCATTGCTGCCAGCATTGGTCGTGTACCTGTGGCGGGCGCGTAGCGGCAAGTTGTGGCGTTTGTTGGCTGTGGCGACGCCACTGCTGATGGTGGCGGCATGGGAGATATACAAACGATCAACGGCAATCGCGGACGTTGCTTACACGGCCAATCTGGCAGAAGCGCTGTCCAGCCCTTTGTCATGGGCCATGGCAACAGTCTGGGCCAACGTGCTCGCTCTGAAACTGGTTGGCGAGGCATCACAGCTATGGCTGCTTGCCCTATTGCTGGGGTTGCTGGCGCTGCCGAATCTGGGCCGGCGCCTGGTACAAGCCAAATTCGATGCAATATTCGTCTTCGCCTACCTCATCATCGTTTTTCTTTGGCCGTTTCCAGAACACATGGAGCGGTTCTTTATCCCACTCGCTCCCTTCGTTCTAGTATACGGGTTGCTTGAAGTCACCCACTGGCGGCCAAGCTGGTCGCTCAGTTGGTTGGCAGCGCTGATTATTGTCGCTCAGCTACCTGGGCTTTGGTCTTTTGCATCCAGAATGCAGGCGGCCGTACCCGAAGCGTTGGCTGAGTATCGACCTACGCCTCAGTTTTTGCGTGCAAACAGTGATGAAGAGGCATTGATAACAGCTGAACGGTTGCATCGCGTGGTGATTGCCGCCCGCTCCGTTGCTCAGTCGGTTGAGCCGGGCCAGTGCGTCTATGCGAGCCTCTATGAATTGGTTTTTTACTATTCGAGGGTATCGACACGGCCTCTTCAGCCGGTTGCGGAAATGACTGAATGCCGGTTTGTCCTGGCCATGGCGCTGGAAGCGGATGGACCCGGTTTCGACCCCATGTATCCGATTTTCGAAGCGCTTGAGTTCGAGCCATTGTGGGTGTCCACTGACAGTCAGGGCAAGGCAGTCGCCTCCCTGTTGGATCTGCAGCCCACCACCACCGGCGGCTCCAGGTAGCTGGACGAGTATTGGCTTCAATGCCGAAACCTAGTACAGGCCAAGTTGTCAGCGAATCACGACCGGCCATGGTCGTGGTAACAACGACTTACCCGGTCGCATCACGGCCTGATATCGCCATTCCACAGTTTGTTTCAGATCTGTGTTCGGCCTTGTCGGACAGCTATCGAATATTGGTCGTCGCCCCACATGTCGCAGGTGCCCCGACCATCGAACGAGATGGTGCGGTCATCGTTGTTCGGTTTCGTTACGCGCCGGCAATGATGGAGACCTTGGCCTACTGCGATGGCGGGATGTTGGCAGCCGTGAGGAAGCGGCCGTGGCGCCTGATTTGGTTGCCGATCTTTTTGTGCGCCATGGCGTTGTCGACACGTCGCCTGGTGCGCCGCTCGAAAGCGGGACTTGTTCACGCCCACTGGCTATTTCCCGCCGCATTGGCGGTCCGTTTCGCTGGCAGCTTACAGGCTAAACGGCCGCGGACGTTCGTTACCAGTCATGGGGGCGACTTGCATTCACTCTCTCGCAAAGGGTTCCGTGGTGTGCTGCGGTGGCTGATACACGGCAGCACCGGGTTTGCCGTCGTTAGCCCCGCTTTGGCCGAAAAGTGTCTGGCCGATTCGCTGGTCGACAACCGGCCCCTGGTGATTCCGATGGGGGTTGACTTGCGTAACACTTTTGCTCCGCGAGCGGCAATCACTCGCAATCGACACACACTGCTGTTCGTTGGCCGGCTTGTTCGCAAGAAAGGAATGCAAGTGTTGCTGGAGGCCTTGGCAAAGCTCAATCGACGACCAGGCGGTTTGCGCCTTCGAGTGATCGGCGATGGACCCGAACGATCGATGTTGGAACAACGTGCCAAAAGCCTTGGCGTCAGTGATTTCGTTGACTTTCTCGGTTGGCAACCAAAGCAGAAATTGCCCGAGGCGTTTGCTTCGGCGACCGCGGCTATTGTGCCTTCGACGAGCGGGGACTTCGGTGATAGGGAAGGGCTTGGCCTGGTAGCGATTGAGGCAATGGGGTGTCAGTGTCCTGTGATCGTTGCCGACTATGCTGAAATCCGGCAGCTGATCCGTAATGGCGAGAATGGATTCTTGTTCAGGGAGGGCGATGCCGGTGATCTGGCGTTGGTGATCGATCAGGTGCTCAGTGCGCAACCACAGCAACTGGTGCAGATCGGTACAGCGGCGCGGGCAAGCGTTCTACACCAATTTGACTGGTCGGAAATCGCAGCATCGCACAAGGCATGGTTCGAGGCCGGTTCCTAGACCGCATCGCAGATGGACGGCATCCTCCGGAGCTTGATCGGCCAGACCACTCGCGCTACTGAAGCGTTCCAACGTTCTGGTTCTGGCGCGCTGCGGCGATGGCCTGTCTTAGTTGCTCAATCGGCGCCCTTAACCCACTGAAAATGTGGTCGTGGCTCTCCAGCTTGCGCAAATACTGCTCGGCCAGCGCAATGTTCTTTCGTCTGAGCTCAAGATTGGCCATGGACAAAAGCGCTTGAGTGCTATTGGGCGATGCTTCAAGTACCTGTTCGATTTGCTGTTTGGCTGCTTCAAGCTGGTTGGCCGCGACCAGCCACACCGCATACTGCATACGCCACTGGTTAATGCCACCCAGGTTATCAGGGTGGGCCTGCAGCGCTGTACGAAGGCCAACTTCTGCGATATCCGCCATGTCCTGTGCGCCTACCAAAGAACAGGCCGACGATTGCTTAAGCTCGGCCACCTTCTGGAAAGTCCGATAGGACTCGTAATTTCGGCTCGGCTCGGCTGCTAGCGACAAGATCGACTGTTTCCGCTCTGCAGTAATCAGCTGCCCGGATCGGCACGTTAGCAACAACTCCAGCGAGGCTAGCCTGGCGTCACCTGCAAACCTCCACTTCATCATTTCCAGGTGATTCCTGGCATCGGTGTGATATCCGGAGAATGACAGGTAGGCGACCATTTCCGAGTTGGCTCTGAACGAGCCCGATCTGAATTCGACCTCTGACAATAAAAAGCTGTCCATGGTGGCCCACGTCGTCGTGCGCCGCAGGGTCACAAAAGACAGCGTCAACACCAGCGCCAGACCAATGGTGATCAGAACACGAGGTCGAATGGTCTCGCTTTGCATGTTGCCAATGGCGACAGCGACGAGCAACGCGGGTCCAAGCAAGGGCAGATAATTGCGGTGTTCGAAAGCCAGTTCCAGAGGCAGAACTGTAGACTCAAGCAGGTGGCCTGCGAAGAACCATAGTATTGCGAAAGCGATTAACGGTGCGCTGCGACGCAGGAGCAACGCTGTGCCCAGCGCTGCCAGGAAAGCAGCGCTGATTGCATAGGTCGCGGCAGACGCTGTTCGAACTACCGGCATGTCATCGAGATAAAAGCCAAAATGGCTGGGCACGGGGATCAAAATAGCCTTCAAGTAGTGGCCCATCACATGAATCTGTGACAGCACGCGCTCATACAAATCAAAGTCTCGAACCGCATAGCCACTCATCAAGGAATTGAAATGGCTGAAGAAATAGACCATGCCCAGGGCGATGGGCAGTATCGCCAGTATGAGCATGGCGGCTTTACGATCGGAGCGGCCCGACAAAGGGAACGACTGCAAAACGGTCAACTCACAAACCACAAACAATACCGGCAGCAATGCGCCGTTTTCTTTTGAAAGGACGGCGAGAGCGCAACAGGTGCCCACAGCCAAAATTGCCAGCAAGGTCGTAAACAGCGGCTTGCGAGGGCGTGAGCGTACAAACAGATAACCGATAACAGCAAGCAACGAAAAAGTAGCGCTGAGCTGCGTCATGCGTTGCGTCACGTACAGCACCGTACTGACCTGCAGTGGATGAATAGCCCAGACTGCCGCGGCCAGGCTGGCGACGAAAATGGCTGTCTGCCTATTGCATCGGGTCAGTGACAACAGCTGCCATACCAGGACATAACAAAGGACTGCGTTGATGCCGTGAATCAGCAGGTTTGTAGCCTTGTAGCTTCGTGTCTGCAGGGTGCTTGGGTAGCCATCCAGGGCGTGGTTGACCAGGAAGCTCAAGTTTGCGACCGGTCTTCGCAACAACCCAGACTTGTTCTCGAGTGCCTTCTCTACCCATCGCGAGGCCGAGCTGCCCTCTTTTATCGTCATCAAAGTTGCGTTGGAGTAGTCATCGAAAACGAAAGGCCCGGACAGGCCCGGTGCGTATATGGCGACCAGCAACAGGAGTGTTGCCGTCACTAGCCCGAGCGGTAATGCGATCTTCTTCATGACTTGATTGCGCCAGGTTTTGGTCTGCAAGAGAGGCGGACGTTATATCGCTGTTGTTTCGCTACGCGTTCAGCTTGGTTGCCAATCGCTGAGTTTCGCACAAAAAAAAAGGCCGGAGCAATGCTCCGGCCTTCTCTTCGACTATGTCGACGAGCGAATTACGGTCTGCAGCTTGAAGGTGCGTAGCCGGTTGCGCCAGTTGACGTACAAGTCCAGTCGACACCGGTGATCTGACCGTTGTTGGTCAAAGTGGTCGGGGTCAACGTAATGGCCAGCGTGCCTGCGCCTGACGGAATGTCTACACCGGTTTCATTGACGTCGATGGTGATCGCGCCGTTAGCGCCTACGGTGACGGAGGTGCAGAAAGAGCTTACGAAGCCGTTGTAGCCGGCTGCCGTATTGTTGGCCGGATAAGCTCCACCGGTGTTGTTGATGCGAGTTTCAGCAACCGCCAGCTTGGCCGGAGCAGCTGCGTATACGCACTCAGATACGCGGGTACGAACCGTGTAGTCTTGGTAAGCAGGAATGGCGATGGCCATCAAAATACCCAGGATCGCGATGACGATCATGAGTTCGATAAGGGTGAAGCCTTGTTGGTTTCTCATGTTAAGTAGTCCTCAAACTGTTGACGCGTTTTCATTGGATCGCTCGGAACGCCCGAACGTCGAGGTAAATTGAAGCACGATTTGTGCCACAGTGGCTAGTATTGATTCGTTCAGAGCTGATTTTTTATTAAAAAACATCACGCAAGGTGATGAAAAACAATTAAAAATTGTGTTGTTTCTATGTGTTACGAAATTTCCCGCGAAGAAAACGCTTTTTTTATTTTTCTGAGGTCTTGGTGTCAGCTGACTCTCAGCGTCACATAAACTGGCCAAGGTGCCGTTCAGCGTCACATGTGGCCGCTCAATCCTGGCCAACGCTGCTGGCATTGCTCATTCCATTTCCAGTTTCTTCAGACGATAGCGCAGCGCTCTGAAAGTGATTCCCAACTTTTTCGCTGCGGCTGTTTTGTTGTACCGGCATTGTTCCAGCGCATGTTCGATGGCTTTACGTTCGATCTGAGCAAGGTAGTTCTCCAAGCCGACCTCGCTGACAGACAAGGCGGCGCCAATGTCGTCAGACTGGCTTGGTCGCAAATGCAAATCGCGACTATGGATGACATTCCCTTCACACAGGGTGACGGCGCGCTCGAGAATATTGTGAAGTTCTCTGACGTTGCCGGGAAATGCGTAGCTATTGAGCGCCTCGCGCGCTGAAGCGTCAACCTCCGGGCGCTCAATCGACCACTCAGGGGCAATCCGATCCAATAGGTGGTCGGTGAGCTCCTCTATGTCGTCCGGTCGCTCGCGCAATGATGGCATACGAAGCTCAATGACATTGATTCGGTAGTACAGATCCTGGCGGAACTCGTTGTCTTCGACCAATGCTTCAAGGTCCTTGTGCGTTGCGCTGAGGATTCGAACATCAATGGCCACCTCTTTCGCTGCGCCAATTGGTCTGACGCTTTTCTCCTGTATGACTCTGAGCAGCTTGACCTGCATGTGTAGCGGCAACTCAGCGATCTCATCGAGGAACAAGGTGCCCCCGTTGGCGGACTGAAACAGGCCTTGGTTGTCCGTCACTGCTCCAGTGAAACTGCCTTTTGTATGGCCAAAGAATTCACTTTCCATCAGCTCGGTCGGAATGGCACCACAGTTGACTGGTACGAATGGAGCATCTGACCTGGCTCCAGACAGATGGATCAACCGGGCCGCCAATTCCTTGCCGACGCCGGATTCGCCGCTGATATAGACCGGTGCGTGGCTGCGAGCCAACTTGCTGATGGTTGCTCGTACTCTTTGCATCGGCACAGACTGACCAATGAGATTGGGCAGGCCATCGTCGGGTTGCGGTTCCTGGGTTGCCGTCTTCAGTGCCGAACGGACCAGGGCTCGCAGGACGTTCAAGTCAACAGGCTTGGATACGAAATCAAATGCTCCGCACTTCAGGGCTTTGACTGCCGCTTCAGTGTTGCCATAGGCGGTGATCATGGCAATCGGTGTACGCGGGAAATTCTGGGTGACGTGCTCGACCAGTTCAATGCCGTTGCCGTCCGGCAGGCGCATGTCGGTGAGGCACAGGTCAAAGGAATCCGATGTCAATGCGTCCTTGGCGGTGGCAACATTGCGCGCAGAGGTCACTTTCAGCCCCATTCTTGAGAGCGTTAATTCCAGCAGCTCGCGAATATCTGGCTCGTCGTCGACGATTAATGCATGGCTCATGTGAACTTCCTCGGATCTTGACCCAAGTGTACAACTTGAAGCGACTGTTCATCATCTGGTGAGTTTCACGATACCCACTACGCGGACCAGTTTGGGGCTGTGCGTGCGTCAGCGCAAGCCACAGCAGCGGCCCCCAAGAGAGCCGCTCGCTGTTGATGCAATGAGCGCCAGAGTCGTCTGCACTACTTGCAGTCCAAGCAGGTTCGGGGCTCGCCTTCGGCTCCATCCATGCAATTGCCAGGGTTCGATCAGGGTCGGCAGCTCGATGGTGCAAACCCCGTTGCTCCGGTCGACGTGCATGTCCAATCGACCCCGGTAATCTGACCGTTGTTGGTCAAAGTGGTCGGGGTCAACGTAATGGCCAGGGTGCCTGCGCCTGACGGAATGTCTACACCGGTTTCATTGACGTCGATGGTGATCGCGCCGTTAGCGCCTACGGTGACGGACGTGCAGAAAGAGCTAACGAAGCCATTGTAGCCTGCTGCTGTGTTGTTGCCCGGAAAGGCGTTGGTGGTGCCGTTGATGCGCGTTTCTGCGACCGCTAGCTTGGCCGGCGCAGCCGCATACACGCACTCCGAGACTCGAGTGCGCACGGTATAGTCTTGATACGCGGGAATGGCGATCGCCATCAGAATGCCTAGAATGGCGATGACGATCATCAATTCAATCAGGGTAAAACCTTTTTGTTTGCTCATAAGTTCTTTCCTAAGTAAATCATCAACGGTTGGACAGCCAGTCCAAGTCCTCGTGCTTCCCTGCTGTCGTGTTGAAAACCGACTGTCTCAAAAAACCTCGCGCGTCCATATACGCATTTGCATGCCCAGACCCATAGGCCACGTTGCTATGAGCGGCGAGAGCTGTTGCGCTTCGATGCCACGATAAGCTAACGAATAGTCGGCCCAAGGGCTAGTCGTTGTCTGGCACGTTTGCCACGTCTTCGTTTACAAGCGTTTTCTAAATGCATGATTTGAAAATGTTTAACAAAATTGTTTCGGCGTGTAAAAAACTGCTCGCGGCACGCGCAATTAACTTGGTGACATGTGCGTGCGCATAGGTCCCGTGCTCGAAGAGCCTCAGGTGCCTGCATATCCCAAATGTACGACCATCAGCCCAATTATTGGCCGATTTCTGGCCAAAGAAATGTGCGCTGTTGCGCACATTTGGCTAGTTGCAAGCAATCAGGGGATAAGCTTGAGCAACACGCCCAGCGTCTCTTGTTGACTGGGGTCGCGAGGGGTAGGTGACCGGAAAACAGGCTGGTGACGATCACTCAAATTGCGCACATCCTGTTCTGTTGTTCCCGGCAGTGCCAAAGGAACAAGATAGTAGTATCTGCAACTCAAGGTATGGGCCTGGATTTGATCTGTGGTGCGCCATGGTGACGCCAGCGCGACCCGATGTGCTTGGGCCGTAACGATCGCTGGCAATTCGCTATACACGCACTCCCCGGGTGCAATCGCACCCTTCAGTTGCTCCATGTCCGCGGAAAACTGCGCTCGAGCGCGCAGCACGTCTGCCCCCATGTTGACATCCGCGCTACGTGTCCATTCGTGCATTCGCGACAACGCAACTACATCGGCTGGTGGGTTCAGCGTTCGGGACAGGGTACGGCCGACCCCGCTGTGCACGCTCAAGCCAATGGTGGATACCAGGACCACCGCGATGACGCGACGTGCGCTGTGCGACGTGATCAATGCGCCCGTTGACGCGGCCGCCGCGAGAATCGATGGCAGCAACGGCCACAACAGCCGGGGCATATGGTCTGGAAACGGCCACAACATGATCATCATGATGCTGACAAGGAGAAACCAGGCATCGGTCTTGCCCTGGCGCATTCGGGCCCACCAGCCAGGAAGCATCGCGACAAATACCAAAACAGCGCCAGGTGTTGAGCCCAGCAGTTGGACGTAAGCACTGCTTAACGCTTTGCCTTGTTGCAGCACGAAGCCCAAGGACAGTCCGTTGTCCAACATCGAACTGAGGGTGGATCTGTAATTTGGCGGGTTGGGCCAGTCCAAACTCACGATATATTCAGCACCGACGATCACCGTGACGCCTGCCAATACCCAAAGCCCCATGATGCGGTGCCGGTGCAATGATGTAATGGCAATCGCCAAGACCAGAGCGACGGCGGCGCTTCTGGTAATCATGGCAAGCCCAACCACCACGCCGACCAACATTAGCTTGGCTGCCAGACGTTGTTTTCCCTTTACTAACCAATGTCCAGCAGCGGGTGTTGGCTGGTCGCCATTGTCGGCGGCGTCAGCGTTGGCGCGCTCAAGCAATAGAAACGTCAACACCAGCAGGAAAATAAATAGATGCTCTGAGAATAACGTGGGTAACCACGTCAACGCGACTGGATTGGTGAGCAGTAGAACGCTGCAACACAGGGCAACGACCAGGCCGCCAATCGGTCTGAGCCAGACAATCAGCAGTGCGCTGGACGCTGAGGTCAATAGCGCATTGACCCAAAACCCCGGAGCGGGGTCGTTCACACTTGCGCCGGCCATCGCTATCAGCGCTGAATACAGCGGTGGGTATTGACGCACATGCAGCATGCTTGAGGCCAGGTGTTGATGCTCAGTGCGTCCTGACAGCCATTCAGCCATCAGCAAATACCAGCTGTCATCCCAATAAAAACCAACAGGCGGTTCGGGAATGACCAACCAAAGCGACAACAGCAGGTAGCCGACCGTAGTCAGTGTGATTATGATGGCGGTGCTGGGCAGGGTGTTGCCCGTATCAGGAGTATTGTTTGTGTCGAATCCAGAGCTATCTGTCATCGTGCCATGTTACAACGAGGTGACTACGGTTGCGGCTTTGATTGATCGGGTGCGCCAGGCGGAGGTCGATGGACTTGAGGTTATTGTCGTTGACGATGGGTCGACGGATGGTACGGTGGACTTATTGCAAGGTGAGCTTCGATCGAAGATAGACCAACTGCTTGTTCACCAACACAATCAGGGAAAAGGGGCGGCCCTGCGTACCGGCTTTGAGCATGCCACAGGTCAGTACGTTATCGTGCAGGATGCAGATCTCGAATACGACCCAGCTGACTATCCAAAGTTGCTTTCCCCGGTCCGACAGGGCAATGCCGATGTCGTCTATGGCAGTCGGTTCAAGGGTGGGGAGTCGCACCGCGTACTGTATTTTTGGCACTACCTGGGCAACCGTTTCCTTACCTTGCTGTGCAACATGTTCAGCAATTTGAACCTGACCGACATGGAAACCTGTTACAAGCTGTTCAAACGGGAACTGATTCAGTCCATCGAGATCAAGGAAAATCGCTTTGGCTTCGAGCCTGAGATCACTTTGAAGGTTGCACGGATACCGCGAGTTCGAGTCTACGAAGTAGGCATCTCCTATGCAGGTAGAACCTACGACGAAGGGAAAAAAATTGGTTGGAAGGATGGCGTCAGTGCCTTGTACTGCATCGTCAAATATGGCCTGTTCAAATAACGAGATCCGATTTTTGTTACGGCAGGTTTGACCATTGAACAAAAAAACAATCCTGATCTCGCTCAAAGTCCTTGTCTCGGTCGGCATCATTTGGTGGCTGTTGGCAACGGTCGACATGGCGCGTTTTTGGTCTGCATTTTCTGAGGCAGACATTCCATTGCTGCTGCTCGGAATATTGGCGCAGCTTGGAGTTTTCCTGGTCCTGTGTTTGCGCTATTGGGTGATGCTCGACGCATTGCACCGCTGTCCACTGCTTAAGCTGCCCGGTAGCTATTACGCGGGAATATTTGCCAACAACTTTTTGCCGACAGGGGTCGGTGGCGACGTGATTCGCAGCTGGCGTTTGCGCGGCCTGGGTATTGGCTGGGATCGCCTCCTCTCCTCCAGTCTGGTCGACCGCGTGCTCGGCCTGATTAGTATCCTGTTTCTTGGCTTGTGTGGTATTGCAGCATCCGATGATGTCGTGCTCGATGATCGCTCGCAGGCCTTGGTCATCATTATTCTGCTTGCGCTACCGGTGGCTCTGGTTGTGTTGTTCTCACGCCGATGCCATGCATTGATCAAACGCCTCGCCGGCGGGTTAGATCGGTTCGCACCGGTCAGGTTCCTGTTTCAGTTGCTGGCGCAGTGTGCGGTCTACCAAGGGCATATCGATCGGGTGCTGTTGGCGATAGGCTTGACCCTGCTATTGCAAAGCTTGACTGTGGCCGCGTATTGGCTGATCGGGCTGTCGATTGGCATAGAGTTGAGTCTGTTGGCCTACTTTGCCATTGTGCCGATCGTTGTTGTGGTCACCAATTTGCCTATCTCTCTTGGTGGGATTGGTGTACGAGAGGGCGCGGCGGTGGCGCTGTTGATGCAATTTGGTGTTGACCAATCATTGGCTACTGCAAATGCAATTGGCTATCTTGGTGTGCTGCTGTTGACCTCACTTCCCGGTGGCCTGGTGTTGTTGACTGACTCCCCGGTACCGTCGGCTGGCGCTCACGGAGAGAGCGGGCGAACGGTTGAGGCAAATGTGACTCGGAATACGGAGCGCTCTGAGTCCACCCTGTTGTAATCCAGTTCAGCCCCGTTTGCTTCGCAGATCTGGCGGGCGATATAAAGCCCAATTCCGGTACCCGCCTCACTGGTGGTGAAAAACGGTTCGAACACTTTCTGCCTGATCGCCTCAGGGATTCCAGGGCCGCGGTCAGAGACTTCCAGCGCTGGACCCGACGCGGTGACCCTGATCGTCACTTGTGACGGCTCACCTGGCGGGTGGCCGTAGGTCAATGCATTCTGCGTTAGATTCCATACCACCTGATTGAGCTGGCGACGATCAAAGACGCCAACAACGCCTCGCTCGCAATCACATTGCAAGGTGCTGCCATCGTCCAGGTTGTGCGTTTGCAAGTATTCGCTGACAAAGTTCTGCACCCAGTCCGACAAGTCCAGCAATTTTGGGTCGGCTTGTTCACGTCGCGAAATCTGCAGCACGTTCTCAATAATGTCGTTCATGCGCTGACAGTGCGTGGTGACGATACGGGCCAACCGTTTGTCAGCATCGATCAGGTCGGAGGATTCTTCGAGTAGCTGACTGGCATGACTGATGGCGGCCAGGGGATTGCGAATTTCGTGCGCGATGCTTGAGGATAGTCGCGCCAGCGAGCTCAGCGTGATTTCTTCAGCTCGTTTGGCAATCAATCGGCTGTCCTCAAGGAAAATCAGAATTCCGGCATCGGCGTCACCGATATTTGCAAACCTGGGAACGACCCGCGGAACGCCCTTGGCCAAGGCCACAGGATTGAGTGTTCGGGTTCCACTTTTGACCCATTCCTCAAGGTGGCTGGCCAGCAGCGGTTTGATCTTGCCCAGCTGGCCGCGTCGAAGTGGCGGCATTCCCATCAAATACCAGGCCGACTCATTCATCAAGCGAATGTTTCGGTCCTCGTCGACCACCAGCACGCCAGTGCGCATGCGCCTGATCACAAGTTCATTTAGCTGAGCCAGATTGGCGACATCGACACTGCGTTGCTCTGCCAGCTCCATGCTTTCGCGCGTTCGGGCGGCTAATTGGTTGGCCATATGGCCGACCAGGAAGTAGACCAGGCCAAACATGCCCGCCTCTGGAATCTCGGCAAGGCTAGCTGTGCCAGTAATGATTCCGCTGGTCAGTACGATCATCAGACTCAGTGTTGCAATGGCGGCATAGGCCAGTGCGATGTTTCGCGGCAGTAGCACTGCCACGGCGGCAACAACGCCCACCAGCGCCACTGGGACGCCACTGTGAACGCCGCCAAGGCTGCCCATCAGGATGCCCAATGCAACAACGTCGATTCCCGAGCCGATGAGGGTCAGCAGCCGAATGACGGAGCGATTTCGTCGGCCGGCAAAAAACAGGATGGTTGACGCCGTCAGGTACGTAAGCGCTGTAGCTCGCAATACGAGGCCGGGTTGATCCGCCAGAATTTGCAGCAGGGCGGGCGCGAAGAATAGCCCAACGAAGAACAACGCCAGTATCATTCGATACAGATTCAGGTAGTCCATCGCCTGGTGGGCGATTTGTCTGGTTGCTCTGGCGGTGGGCGGAGGGGAAGCTTTCATTGGTCGATCATACCGCGCGTCGCTCGTTGACGCGCTTTAATCAAGGCGCGTGTCGGCGGTGAGTCGGAATGCTCTGACCACAGGCCGGTCAAGCATTCCCTTGGCTTCCGCCAGTATGCTCCAACCCTGTGGAGTGTGGCTCAGCAACTCCTGACCAAGCGGCGCTGAACTATCCGCGCTAACAAGGACATAGCCAATGGCCTCCGGTTCGGTGCCAATGTTGGCAGAGTGCATCTGCATTAGCTCGTTAACACGAGCAATCTTCTCAGCGTGCAGCGGTGTCATGATGAAATAGTTGGCAATCACTGAGCATTCAGTGGCGTAACGTAGCACGTGACCCCAGCCTGGTGTTGCCAAGACGATGCCAGGTTCCTGCTTGCATGCTGCAGACAAGGCTTGGATGACAGGCAGGGCGGTCAGGTATCGGGCATCCATGCCAGGTTTCGGCGGGTTGGACAAGACCCAGTAACAGGGTACGTAGCAAACAACCAGCAATGCCAGCAGATAGACCCGCGCTCGCATCTTCTGAAACACCTGCGAAGCTTGCATGGCGGGGAGAAGAATTAGAAATGGCAAGCCAAAGTAGAACAGTCGGTATTGGGTAGCAAGCAGTACCAGGCCAAGGCATGCCCACAAAGCGAATGCTCGAAGAGACGGGCGGAATATCAGACACCACAAGGCGAAAGTGAATGCGACAGGCCAAAGCCAAAGCAATCCCGAATACAGGGATGTCGCCTGTGCAGGTGGCAGTGCCGTCGAAGCGGTCAAGCCGAACGGGCTTTGTGTTTCAGTCACTGCAGTGAGCTGTGGAAAGCTTGCCGAAACAAAGCTCATTCCGTGTGAGAACTCTGTTGCCAACGGCAGCGCTATCAGTGCCATAGCAACCCAAATCAACGTCTCTCGCCACTTGCCCATGCGACGTGATGATGCGAATGCGATGGCAACTGCACTGACCGCCGCACTGTGCAGGTGAAACCACGATAGTGTGTGGAAGTGGTAGGTGGCTTGCATCAAAGCAGAGGTTGGCAACAGCACCAGCAGCTGCGTGAGAAACAGAGAAGCCGCCATAGCCAGGCAGGCACGCTGGTCAAGCTGACCGCCAAAATACCGTTGTGAAAGCACGTACAAAACCAAAGGCAGTTGAACGATGAACAGCCCATTGTGAAACGCACTTGCCATTCCAGCCAATGCACCGCAGGTGATGGCAATCCACATGTTCTTTGGCTGTGAGCGCCAGCTCATTACGGCGAGCAATGTTGCCATCCAGAACCAGTGCTCGATGTTGTGATGGTCCAGCATGCCGGCGCCATGCAGGTTCAGAGTCAACGGTGACAATCCGTAGGCAAGGCAAGCGGTGAGCGCGATCCACCGATCTGCCACCGTTCGCATCGCTAGCATGGCAAAAGTCAGGCAGTTGACCGCCAGGATCAGCAGAGGAACACTTGCAAGCCATTGCGCTCGGTTGGCGAGGTCGACCACGGATAAGGTCAAGCCAAGCAAATAATCGTAGGCCCAGGGCCAGGTCAGCCAGGAACCTTCTGGCGCGTGTATTTTGGGGTCGAATTCGTAAAGACTGGATGGGTCGGCAGCGATGTCGAGAATTCGGGCAGCATGATAGAAGCTGTCGTAGCCCATTGGATGGAAGGCCGACTGGTACAGAGTTGCGGGTAGCCAGCTTAGAGCCAACCATAGCGCCGGGCTGAAGGCGACAGCGAAGCCAAGGGCGGTAATTGGATAGCGGACGTTGGTGATAACGTGTTGTTGACGTGCGTCTGCTGGTTTAAGGCCGATCCACAGCTTTTCCAAGATGTTGAGCATCAGTGATTTCAATGGCTGCGCCCATTGCAACTTGTGTCAGCAGCGTTCAGACATGTCCGGTCGTGTGTTACGCGGGCAAGACACAAGGTTTGAAAGTGCGCTTCGCTCACTCCGCACATGAATGCGCCAGCCTTTTCAAGTTGTTGAAAAAGAAAGGTTTCACTGATCGACCTCATTTAGCCGCTGTCCACTTTGGCGACGGTGTCGCCCATCATGTTCGACACTAAGCAAATGCCGAACCACATCGATCTCGGCTGGATGTTCGATATTGTCATTGTTTAACACTGCGGCTCCATTCCCGGCAGTTTTAGAGTCTTCGCTCGTCTGTTGCAGACAGTAGATGTAAGGTTTGTTGCCGTCAAATGGTTGGCAAGAGGCGGCGCATCAAGCACAATACCGCGGCCGTTCGAGCTATGACTTCTTGAGGAAACCATGAACTTTCACGAGTACCAGGCAAAAGACCTGTTTGCTGCATATTCAATCTCCGTGCCCAAGGGCAAGGTGGCCGACTCTGTCGATGGCGCGGTGGAAGCCGCCAAAGCCGTTGGCGGAAATCAATGGGTGGTCAAGGCGCAGGTGCATGCCGGCGGTCGGGGCAAGGCGGGCGGCGTCAAGCTGGTCAGCGATCTTGAAGCCCTGAAAGAAGAAACCCGCAAAATGCTGGGTATGAAGATCACCACCTATCAAACGGGTGGCCTGGCGCTTCCAGTCAACAAGGTGTTGATCGCAGAAGCGACGGACATAGCACACGAACTTTATTTGAGCGTGTTAACTGATCGCGCCAATCGATGCATCACCTTCATGGGCTCTGCCGCCGGTGGCGTTGACATTGAACAGGTGGCAGAAGATTCACCTGATCAGATTCATACCGTACATGTTGATAACACGGCCGGCCTGCAGCCGTTTCAGTGTCGCCAAATCGGTTTTGCCATGGGCTTGACCAGCAAACAAGTTGGCCAACTCACCAAGATCATGATGGGGCTGTATCGCTTGTTCGTCGACAAGGACCTCAGCCTGGTCGAAGTCAACCCATTGATCATCACCAAGAGCGGCGACCTGATGGCGCTGGATGCCAAGATCAACGCTGACGAGAATGCCTTGTTCCGTCATGCCGACCTGGCTGAGATGCGCGATGAGTCGCAGGAAGACCCGACCGAGGCTGAAGCCAGTCGCTTCGGACTCAACTACGTCACACTGGACGGCAATATCGCTTGTATGGTCAACGGCGCTGGATTGGCAATGGCGACCATGGATGTGGTCAAGCTCAACGGCGGCGAACCGGCCAACTTCCTGGACGTCGGTGGCGGTACCACCGCTGATCGGGTTGCTGAAGCGTTCAAAATCATCCTCAAGAGCGACACCGTTGAGGCCATCCTGGTCAACATCTTTGGTGGCATCGTTCGCTGTGATCTGATCGCAGAGGGCATTATCGCCGCGGTCAAAGAGGTTGGCATTGAGGTGCCTGTGGTCGTTCGTTTAGAAGGAACCAACGTTGAAGCCGGTCGCGCATTGCTGGCCGACTCGGGGCTGGCAATTATTGCCGCCGAAGATTTGAATGATGCCGCCAAGAAGGCGGTGGCTGCAGCAGCGGCTTAAGAGGAAGCAGTCATGAGTGTATTGGTCAACAAGAAAACCAAAGTCATCTGTCAGGGCTTTACCGGTCGTCAAGGTACGTTCCACTCTGAACAGGCCTTGGATTACGGTACCCGCCTGGTTGGCGGTGTGACTCCGGGCAAAGGCGGTAGTGAGCATCTGGGACTGCCGGTTTACAACACCGTGTTGGATGCAGTCGACGATACCGGCGCAGAAGCATCGGTTATTTATGTGCCGCCACCATTTGCCGCCGATGCCATCCTGGAAGCGGCTGACGCTGGTATTGAAGTCATCGTATGCATTACCGAAGGCATTCCGGTGCAGGACATGATGAAGGTCAAGGCCGTTCTGTCGTCGATGGAAGACGTCTATCTGATTGGTCCGAACTGTCCGGGGATCATCACACCGGGCGAGTGCAAGATCGGCATCATGCCAGGTGCCATTCACTCGCCAGGTCGAGTTGGTATCGTTTCGCGATCAGGTACGCTGACCTACGAGGCGGTGTTTCAAACCACCAACGCGGGCCTGGGACAGAGCACCTGTATTGGCATCGGTGGTGATCCGATTCAGGGCATGAACTTCATCGATTGCCTGCGCCTGTTCCAGGCTGATGACGCCACAGACGGCATCATCATGGTGGGTGAGATTGGCGGTTCAGCTGAGGAAGAGGCGGCCGAATTCATTGAGTCCGAAGTGACCAAGCCAGTGGTTGCCTATGTTGCAGGTGTAACGGCACCTCCGGGCAAACGCATGGGCCATGCCGGTGCCATTATTGCCGGTGGCAAGGGTACAGCGGATGCCAAGTACGAAGCTCTGGAAGCGGCTGGTGCAACCACCGTTCGCTCGCCGGCTGACTTGGGAACGGCCTTGTCCAAGAAGCTCGCTTGAGCCTCTAGCAGAACGCAGAGGTGTCATTGCGGGTAGCCCTGGCGCAGGCCGACTTCCTGGTCGGCGCGCTTGATGCCAACACCGAACGTGTCATCGAGATGCTGGTCGCCGCGCGTGACCAGCATCAAGCCGATGTGATCGTGTTTCCTGAACTTGCACTCAGCGGCTACCCACCCGAAGACTTGCTATTGCGACCGTCGTTTATCCCGGCGGTTATGGCGTGCCTTGAGCGTGTCATGGCGCAGGTACAGGGCATTGACGTGGTCATTGGCCACCCAAGCCTCGAAGCGGGTCGGCGCTACAACTCCGTCAGCTGGTTACGCCAAGGCCAACGCCTTGGCGTGTATCACAAGCACTTGCTTCCCAATTACGCTGTTTTTGATGAAAAGCGGTACTTCGAGCCTGGTCAGGGCGCGCTGATTGTCGACTGCAAAGGCGTCAAATGTGGCGTTCTGATCTGCGAAGACAGCTGGCAGGCCGAACCTGCACAAGCGGCTGCACGCGCCGGTGCCGAGTTGCTAATCGTTCCCAACGCATCTCCGTTCCACGTTGACAAGGGTGCGCAACGTCACCGAACAATAACCGCTCGAGCGCGTGAGTCTGGCTGCGGCGTGGCCTACGTCAACCTGGTTGGCGGGCAAGACGAGTTGGTTTTCGATGGGCGGTCGTTTTTAGTCGATGCCAACGGCCAGGCAACGCCTGTAGCACGCGCTTTTGACTGCTCCTTGCTGGTGGCAGACTTTCAGCCGTCAGACAGGTCCTGGCTGGTCTGCCAATGGCCAGTCGAGAGTGACGACGAAAATGGCCTGGTTTACCGCGCGCTGGTATGCGCAACCAGAGACTATGTGCACAACAATGGTTTTTCCTCCATCATTCTCGGCCTTTCGGGCGGTATCGACTCGGCGTTGACCTTGGCAGTAGCTGTTGATGCCTTTGGCGCATCCAATTGCACGGCAGTCATGTTGCCCTCCAAGTTCACTTCAGAGTTGAGTTTGCGGCTGGCCAGGCAGCAGTGCCAAATCAGTGGTGTTGAGCTAATTGACATGCCGATTGAGTCCTCGGTTCAGGCCTTGTTGAGTGCCTTGCAACCGCAGTTCGAGGGCTTAGACGAGGATCTAACGGAAGAAAATGTGCAAGCGCGCTGCCGCGGTTTGCTGTTAATGGCTTTATCCAACAAGTTCGGACACTTGCTGCTGACGACCGGTAACAAGAGTGAATACGCGGTCGGTTATGCGACCATCTATGGCGACATGTGCGGTGCCTACGCGCCGCTTAAAGACTGCGTAAAGACTCGGGTCTACGCCTTGGCCGAACACCGCAACCTCAACGCAGTGATCATTCCTGAGCAGGTCATCTCCAGGCCGCCCTCAGCTGAACTTCGGCACGACCAGACCGACCAGGACAGTCTGCCACCTTATGAGGTTCTGGATGAGATCATTCGGCGCTACGTGGAACAGGACCAAAGTGTCGAACAATTGGTGAACGCTGGATTTGATCGTGCCGAGGTTGCTCGGATCGTTCGCTTGATTCACATCAATGAGTACAAGCGACGGCAGTCTGCACCTGGTGCGCGAATTACGCCCCGCGGATTTGGACGAGATCGTCGCTACCCTATGACCTCAGGTTGGCGTCACGCCTAATAGGCGGCTCAGCAGCCTTTATTGCTACCGTGATTCGCCGGTGGTGCGCATGGACATCAGCGCGTAGTACTGAAGTTCCGCTTCCAGATAGTATTGATTGCGGTAAGCCAGCAACGGTTCACTGGCCTTAAGTTGGCTAATCCGCTCCGGGTGCACCTCGCCCTGCGCATCGATGATTCCCTTGTTGGTCAACTGTTGCACAAGATAGGCGCTATCCTCGGGCAGCAAGCCGTCCATTTGAGCGGGGTGAAACGGCAGCATTTCTGACTGCGCGACTGGCGGCGGTCGCAGCCAGAAGTACGCGCCAGCACCGGCGATCGTCAAGCCCAATGTTGTCAATAGCGAACGGCGTCGTCGATCGGTCATTTGACGCCTCCTGCGACGTGTTGCAAATGTTCGGCTAGTCGGTATGACAAGGCCACAATCGTCAAAGTGGGGTTGGCCGCGCCGCCCGCTGGAAAAGTCGATGACCCGGAAACATAAAGATTCTCAAGGCCATGCACCTTGCCGTTTTCATTGACCACGGAGTTCGCGCTGCTCGCTCCCATCCGGGTGGTGCCGATGTAATGCCCTCCGCCGGTCAGGTGGCCGGCAAAATGGACGGTGCCGCGACCCAGGCCCGAACGTAACAATTGTCTCGAAAAATGATCCCAATGTCGGGATAGCTCTTCCGCTTTGGGAAACTCGAAATGAATTGCCCCACGTTGCTGTCCCAGGCTATCCCTTTTGTCTGAGAGTGAGAGCTGATTGCTGGCGACGCTGGGCATTTCCGCTCGAAAAATCGCATGTGACCGGTAACAGCGCTGACGCTCGCCAAGCAGCGAAAGTTCTACCAGGTTATTGGTATCGAAACTGATCGCGAAACTAAGCAAGTCATGCTCCAACGCGTATTGGTCTGTGGTCTGAATCGCATGGACAACCTTGTTGTCTGGCGTTTGCGGGAAGTTTGCTATGACCTCGTCAATCACCGATTGGGTGAGGTCGATGACGCCGGCACCGTACACATGGGGGTGCTCCATGAACCCTTCGCCCAATGCGGGAAGGGTCGGTTTGAGGCCAGAAAGCAACAGCAGTCGGGAATTGCCAAGTCCTCCGCACGCCAACACGAAGTGTTGAGCAGAAAGTGTTGAGGTTTGGCTCGGGTCAAGAGAGTGAACCAGCTCAGCATGGGTGACCTGATGGTCGCCAGACGCCAACTCACGGCAGGTCCAGTTTGTCAGCAACTCTATGCTCGGTGCTTGTTTGACCGCATCGAGGTAGGTCTCAGCTACTCGCACCTTGCTGAGGTGGTACGGGCGATACTGAAATGATTCATTGATCGCCACAGGCGAAGCCAGCAGGCTCTCAGGCAAGTCAAGAAAACGAAGCGCCGCGGGGTAATGGCGTGCCAGTTCCTCGAAACTGATTGGCCACTCTCCGGCGATAAAAGCGCGACGTTCCAGAGTGGTGCAGTAGCCTTCCCAAACAGCGGTGGTCCCACCGAACCCCCGAATGGCGTGGGTGGGGTAGTAGGCGGCGGCGAGGTCACCGGTGGCTACCAGGGTCGACAAGTCTATTGACCCCGATGCCGGTTCAGCACCGCCGCTTTCAACCAGAGCAATGCGTGCAGATGGCAATCGTTCGGCGAGGTCTAGTGCGAGACTGACGCCAGCTGGCCCGCTGCCGATGACTGCGAAGTCGTACCGTTCTTTGGAGGGCTTTTCGACCAAGACATTTACTCGACGACCAAAGTTCGGACAATGCTACCACCGCCCAGGAAATTTTGGGCATCGCGTAGTCGGTATGTGGTTTTCATTCGCGGCTATGCCTGCCCCTCATTTGATGGCTTAGGCAGAAGCTGTTTTCTTTAGCAATATGAGGCTGTCGCGAAACTACAGCCTCGCGCGATAAATGGATGTGCCACCCATTTCGATGAGCGCCAAGCCATTGAAATGCAAGGAACCGATAACCGCGATTCTCGGATCCGCGGATGGGTCGGCATTTTCAAGCTATTGAAAATGAAGAACTTTCCACGCCTCTGGAAGTTCGTGTCCGCGTTAGCCACGGTTGGCTAATCGTCGACGACCTCTAGCTGGATTCGCTGCTGTCGTCGTCATCACCGAATGGCCAAAGGTCGATGCCATCAGGCCACAGGCGTTCCATGAAACCTTCATCCTCTGGCAGCTCGACACCTTGCACGAACGGGTGTTCCGGGAAGTTCAATTTCAACACTCGCAATGAGTCATCGGCGGGCTGTGAAAGGTCCAATGCGCGATAGCACTTGACCATCATGACCAGAGCCGATGCCACCTCAGGTGTTTCTGGATAGTGCTCAACGATGAACTTCGCCCGGTTGGCCGAGGCGACATATGCGCTGCGCCGGAAATAGTAGTTGGCGACTGCCAGCTCATGCTGCGCCAGTTGGTTGCGCAAATGCACCATACGCTTGCGCGCATCTTCCTCGTACCGACTTTCCGGGTACTCGCGCAACAGTTCCGCGAACTCCAGGAAGGCCTCGCGGGCAAACTCCAGGTCGCGATCCGACTTTTCCTGGTCGATGAATCGATCAAGCAGGCTGGCGTTGCGAGAAAAATTAACCAGGCCTTTAAGGTAGTGGGCGTAGTCAATGTTCGGGTGCGTTGGGTAGGTCTTGATGAACCGGTTGAGCGTTGTGATCGCCAGATCTGGTTCGGCATTTTTGAAGTAGGAGTAAGCCAGTTCAAGATGCGCCTGCTCGGTATGGCGACCAAACGGGTACTTGTTCAGCAGGTTTTTGTAATAACTGATCGCCAGCTGATAGTTGTTCAGTTCCATCGCGTGCTTGGCAGACTGATAAATCTCCTGCGCGCTGCGATGGTCTTCTTTTTTCTTCTTGTCAGACGCGCAAGCGCCCAGCATCAAGGCGACACACAGGATGACGAGAAATCGGGTCAATGTTGAATGCATGCATCTATACGGAAAAATTGGAACGCGGATAATAGCGGACCGCACCGCTGTCACCAAGTGACTACAGTCAATTGATCATGTGTTCGCTGGCGTTCAGTGCGTTATGCTTCGACACAATTCGTGGAATCGGGGACCGTCCACGCCGATTTCATCAAACATAGGCACAGGATTGTTGAACACGTTAGAACGAATAGATCGATCGGCTGTGATTCCCGACGACGCTGTCGGTGATCGCTTAGACCAGGTTTTGGCCGAAATGTTTCCTGAATTCTCGAGATCTGTATTGGGTCGGTGGGTACGAGAGGGTTTTGTCGTTGTCGACGACAAGAAGGTCAAGCCCAACTACCGCGTGCGCGGTGGTGAGTCGGTCGTTGTGGCAGCGACGCTGGAGATACGGTCGGAAGATCAGCCGCAAGCAATCGAGCTGGCCCTATTGCACGAGGATGAACACATCATCGTCCTCAACAAAGCCGCGGGTTTGGTGGTTCATCCCGCTGCCGGAAACCGTGATGGCACCTTGCTCAACGCCTTGCTTCATCACGCTCCGGAGCTGGCCTCACTGCCTCGTGCCGGAATTGTCCATCGCCTCGACAAGTTGACCTCAGGAGTGATGGTGGTCGCGCGCTCGCTGAGCGCTCATCAACATTTGGTCAGGCAGCTGCAAAACCGCACCATGGGCAGGGAGTATCTGGCGTTGGTGCGCGGCAAGGTGATTAGCGGTGGTAGCGTCACGGCACCGATCGGACGGCATCCAAAAGACCGCAAGCGAATGGCCGTGCTGGACATGGGCGGCAAGGAGGCCACAACACACTTTCGGGTAGAACAAAGGCTGGGGCCGTACACTTTGCTCAGATGCCATTTGGAAACTGGTCGCACCCACCAGATCCGCGTCCACATGGCGTACCGTGGCTATCCGTTGGTAGGTGACCCGGTCTATGGCGGGCGCTTGAAGTTGCCTGCCGCCGCTGACGACTCGATTCGCGCGGGGCTTTCAGGTTTTCGTCGACAGGCGCTACATGCGCAACGATTGACGCTAAACCACCCGGCAACGGACGAACAGGTCTCGTTCGTGGCTGCCGTGCCGGACGACATGCAGTCATTGTTGCAGCTGTTGGCCAAAGGCTATGCTGATCACGCCTGACTGGCCGGCACCGGCGAGCGTCAAGGCGGTCAGTTCGACGCGCTTGGGCGGCGTTAGTGAAGGGCCTTTTGCCAGCTTGAACGTGGGTCTCACGGCGGGGGATTTACGGTCGATTGTGACGCGAAACAGAGCATTGTTGCGCCGCGCTGCGAGCATGCCCGCTGAACCGGCATGGTTGCAGCAAGTCCATGGCACCGAGCTCGTTGAGCTCAATGGTGATGATCCGCAAGGGGTCACAGCCGATGGCAGTCACACCACTAGGAGCAGTGTGGTGTGTGCTGTAATGAGTGCCGATTGTTTGCCAGTTTTGCTTTGCAATCATGCTGGTACGAAGGTTGCCGCGCTGCACGGTGGGTGGCGTGGGTTGGCTGCTGGCATTATCAACAAAGGCGTTGAGCGGTTTGCGAAATCTGATCGTTTGCTGGCGTGGCTGGGTCCGGCAATTTCTGTAAGCGCATACGAGATTAGCGCTGAGGTGCGTGATCAATTCATCTGCAAAGACGAGACCATGGCCACGTGTTTCAAGCCTTCCCGGACGGGGCATTGGTTTGCGGACCTGTATGCCCTGGCACGAAAGCAATTGGCGAGCGTTGGCGTCACCGCGGTGTATGGAGGACAATTTTGCACCTACACCCAGGCGGACAAGTTCTTTTCATTTCGCCGAGATGGCAAAACCGGTCGAATGGTTAGTGCGGTTTGGCTAGACCCGGACCGTTAGAGCGCTGCGCTTAGTTTTCGACTTCCGCCCGCCGGCGAAAAACCGCCATCACGTAGTAAACACCAACGTCAGCACTTTCGAACAAGTACTCGGCACCTAACCTTTCCACCAAGGGCAAAAACTCTGGCGGTGTCGGTGTATCCCCGATCGGTTCATCGGCCGGGCGTAAATACTTTTCCCTGAAGTCGGGGTGGCGGTAGATGTTGAGCTCGGCTCTGGTCCAGAACGACCAACCCGCGTCAGCGGCGGGTGGTGGTTCACCTTCTTGTCTGGGAATCGTCAGAACGGTAACAACATAATCGGGCCGCCGGTCCAGGACATACGATGGGTCGTATCGCTTGTCCAGAAATCTGCCTTCGGACTTGGCAATGAAGCGGTCGGTCAAACCGGTGATGTCGATAATTTCGGATTTGCGACAGATGTGGCTGATCAAACCAATGTCCATAAGGGCGATTGACGGGGCACTAGGGCCGCTGCAAATATGCTGCGCCAAAGCCGAATGGCCCTGCTCATAACCGCCGGCTCGCAATGTCGTCTCGCCGATTAGATACTGCCGTTGCGACGATTCCAGCCACCACAGCCCGGCCGTTAGTGACAGAACGACAGCAAAGCCGGTGTAAGGGGACAGATGGCTGTTGACGGGAAGTGCACGTACTGCATGGGCGATACCATAGATTGTCACCGCAATGACTACCGGCAAAGCATGCACCACGAATCGATAGCCAGGCATCCAGTCTGAGCCAACGACAAGTGGCAAAGCTGCGGCTACCGTTGCCATTACCATCAGCGGAGCAACGCGCTTGAAGTCCGCCCATTTCACTATGGCCGCGATGGCAATCAACAACAGGACACCTTTGGCCAGACTTGGGCCGAGACCTGAGGCAACGTAGGGCAGAGCCGGCCCCCAGAATCCGCCAGCTTTGGCAAAGTAGGTGTTCGGCAACAACTCACCGTCATAGATAAAGTAACGAACAGCGACAGAAGCAATCAACACAGTGCCGACGGTAATGCCATTGGCGAGCAGCAACAGCAGCTTTCGTTTCAGCTTCGGATCATCGCGATCAGCCATGGCGAGCACAGCTCCCGTGATCCAGAAAACCGCAAACAACAGCACACCCTCCGGCCGACAGAGCACCAAAAGGGCGAATAGCAGACCACTGCCGAGATATCTATGCGCGCGTGTTTCCAGGTCAGCAAGCCAGGCCGCCATGATCATCAACGCAGCAAACATGGTGGTCTCAAGCCCACTGGTACTGTTGACAGCGAAATTCGGATTCACCGCCAGCATGCTGGCAGCCAACAGGGCCCAAAGGTTTGCGCTGGGTCGGCTCAGCCGATCACTGAGCAGTCGGCGGACCAATGCGAAAAGAAAGACAATCGCCAGCACGCCAAAGCTGACACTGATGAGTTTGGCGCCGGTGGGCGCTGCAGCATGGCCGAACACAAATGAAATGGCCGCAATGGCCAGCATCTGCAAGGTGTTGCTGTAGCCCTCGACGTGCTCACCTGGGTTGAAGTAGGGGCCGATGCCACTGGCAAGGTTGGTCGCATAGCGGATCGTGATGTAGGCATCGTCATTCAAATAATGCCAAAACTGGTAGCTGTGCCACAGGAAAAGGCTACACAGTAGAGCCAGGGCTGAAGTGGCTGCGAGATCAGTCTTGTTGTCTGAGTTGTTCAACATTGTGAGGGCCGCTGACTTGGCAGAGGTCACGAGTTTAACGAGGTGTCGCAGGCCCGGGCAATGAATTTCCTTGAGCTGCTTTGCCGTCGGCCGGCCGCGACTTTAGTCGAGCGCTTTGTGCTGCGCGCTAGTCGGCATTTCCGGCCGCTGGCAGCTGGTCTGCTTTTTTGGCGTCGGAAATGGCCCTTTTGAAATGCGTTCATCGACCAGTTCATACCAAAGGTCGACCAGCCAGCCGTGGGCATCAGTCTCTATGAATTGAATGACGCGGAATCCATCTGCCCGCATGACGGTTTGTTCGTACAGCATGTCGCGCCTCCTTGTTGGCGATCGTCAGTTGCTTGGCGAACAGTTTGATCCTGATCAATGAACGGTTGCTGAACGTTTGAATCCTGGCTTCGCAGTCCCAATTTATACGTCATTGCCCGGCCACCGCGCTGCAAGCTGTCGGTGGCATGTAGGCCCCTGATTTATGAGGATTTACTAATGAGAATGGACAAATTTACCAGCAAGTTTCAGCTGGCCATTGCCGATGCTCAGAGCCTGGCAGTAGGCCGCGATCACAACTTGATCGAGCCGTCTCATCTGCTGGTCGCATTGCTTGACCAGGAAGGTGGTGTGGTTCGCCCGTTGCTGACTCGCTCGGGTGTCAACGTCAACCGGCTACGCTCCAGCTTGGGTGAGATCCTGGACGATCTGCCGCGCGTCAGTGGCGATGGTGGCCAGGTTGGGGTGTCCAATGAACTGTCCAAGCTGCTCAACGTCTGTGACAAGCTGGCGCAGAAGCGCGATGACAAATTTATTTCCAGCGAACTGTTCTTGCTGGCGGTGTTGCACAGCGGCGGCAAATTGGCAGATGCGATGAAGGCCGCCGGTGCCAACGTCAGTGCCATTGAGAGCGCGATTGAGGATTGGCGCGGTGGCCAAACGGTCGATGATGCCAATGCCGAAGACAAGCGAGAGGCACTGGCCAAATACACCATCGACCTGACCGAACGCGCTGAACAAACCAAACTGGACCCGGTGATCGGGCGTGACGAAGAGATTCGGCGCACGATTCAGGTGTTGCAGCGCAGGACCAAAAACAATCCGGTGCTGATCGGTGAACCCGGGGTCGGCAAGACCGCGATTGTAGAGGGCCTGGCACAGCGCATTGTTAATGGTGAGGTACCTGAAGGCGTCAAAGGCCGCCGCTTGTTGTCGCTGGATATGGGGGCCTTGATTGCAGGCGCCAAATTCCGTGGCGAGTTTGAGGAGCGACTTAAAGCGGTGCTGAGCGACCTTAAGGCTCAGGACGGTCAGGTCATTCTGTTTATCGATGAGCTGCATACCATGGTCGGGGCTGGCAAGGCCGAAGGCTCGATGGACGCCGGCAATATGCTCAAACCTGCGCTGGCTCGAGGCGAGTTGCATTGCATCGGTGCCACCACGTTGGACGAGTACCGACAGTACGTCGAAAAAGATGCGGCACTGGAGCGTCGTTTTCAGAAGATTTTCGTCGGCGAGCCCAGTGTTGAAGACACCATTGCCATCCTGCGTGGCTTAAAAGAGCGCTACGAAGTGCATCATGGCGTAGAGATTACCGATCCGGCCATTGTTGCTGCTGCGACCTTGTCGCATCGCTACATTAGTGATCGCAATTTGCCTGACAAGGCGATTGACCTGATGGATGAGGCCGGCAGTCGAATCCGTATGGAAATCGATTCAAAACCCGAGGAAATGGATCGCTTGGAACGGCGCTTGATTCAGCACAAGATTCAACGCGAAGCCCTGGCCAAGGAAACCGATTCGGCCTCCCGGCAGCGGCTGGAGAATCTGGATGGCGAAATCGCTGATCTGGAGAAGCAATTTTCCGATCTGGAAGAGGTGTGGAAGGCTGAGAAGGCAGCCGTGGAAGGTGCGGCCCAATTCAAGGAAGAGCTGGAACGGGCGCGTGCCGAGTTGGAAACAGCGCGTCGTGCGCATGACCTTGCCCGCATGTCAGAGCTGCAATACGGTCGTATTCCGCAGTTGGAGAAAGACCTGCAGGCGGCCAGCGAAGCTGAAACGCAAGAGATGACCTTGTTGCGCACCAAAGTCACCGATGAGGAAATCGCTGAAGTTGTGGCCCGTTGGACCGGCATTCCTGTAGCCAAGATGCTGGAAGGTGAGCGCGACAAGTTGCTGCGCATGGAGCAGGAAATTCACAAGCGAGTGATCGGGCAACATGAAGCCGTGGTGGCGGTGTCCGATGCGGTTCGACGCTCCCGTGCAGGTCTTGCCGACCCGAAACGTCCCAGCGGCTCGTTCCTGTTCCTGGGTCCCACCGGGGTAGGCAAGACCGAGCTGTCCAAGGCACTGGCGACGTTTTTGTTCGACACCGACGAGTCAATGATTCGTATCGACATGTCGGAGTTCATGGAAAAACATTCAGTAGCGCGACTGATCGGTGCGCCACCGGGATATGTCGGCTACGAAGAGGGCGGTTATCTGACCGAAGCAGTGCGGCGTCGACCCTACTCGGTGATCTTGCTGGATGAGGTGGAGAAGGCGCATCCGGACGTTTTCAACGTGCTGCTGCAAGTGCTGGATGACGGGCGTTTGACTGATGGTCAAGGTCGCACCGTTGATTTCAGAAACTGTGTGATCGTGATGACCTCAAACCTGGGCTCGGACGTCATCCAGGAGCTGACTCGGGATGGTCGAGCCGATGAGATCAAGCCGGCGGTGATGAAAGCAGTAACTGGCTATTTCCGTCCAGAGTTTCTCAACCGTGTGGACGATATTGTGGTGTTCCATCCTCTGGAGCGCGAACATGTTCGCAAGATCGCGGGGCTGCAGGTCGCCATGGTGGCCCGACGCTTACTCTCCAGCGGCTATACTTTACAGGTGTCAGAAGACGCACTGGATTACATTGGCCAGGTTGGATTTGATCCGGTCTATGGTGCACGGCCATTGAAGAGGGCGATCCAGGACACACTGGAGAACCCGCTGGCCCGCCGAGTGCTGGCGGGTGAATTCAACGTTGGCGACACCATCGAGGTGGATGTTGCCGATGATGGCTTGACCTTTTCCAGTTGAAAAAAGCGACTAGCGTCGCTATGAAGGGACGGCGTGATGATGACCAGGTCGTCGTCATGCCGCAAGCAACGAGCCCGGACCACATGGCGTGTTTCGGGTTTTGTATTTAAAACAGTCAGACTCACCGACGGTACACTGTCATGCCCATCTACGAATACCAATGCAAGGCCTGTGGTCATCAACTTGAGCGACTGCAAAAAATGTCAGACCCGGACCCGGTCGATTGCCCCGAGTGCGACAAGCCGGAGCTTAACCGTATGATTTCTGCCGCTGGTTTCCGCCTTAAAGGCGGCGGCTGGTACGAAACCGACTTCAAATCCAGCGGCAAGCGCAACATTGCTGGCGACAATGGCGGTGAAAAGCCGGCCAAGGGCAGTGATAGCAAGGCCAGCAGCAGCGATGCCGGTGCCAGCAAGAAATCCGAATCTACGAGCAAGAAATCAGGCGACAGCGGCAAGGCAGCCTGACGCGAACCGGCGACCAGGTTCAGTTTTTAAAATTCATATCGAGAATACACCATGCGAACTCATTACTGCGGCGAGCTCAGCGAAGCCCTTGTCGATAACACCGTTACCGTCTGTGGATGGGTAGATAATCGCCGCGATCTCGGGGGCGTGGTTTTTCTAAAGCTGCGCGATCACAGCGGTGTGGTTCAGACTGTGGTCGAAGAAGATCACGCCGAAAGTTTTGCACTGGCCCAAAAGGTCAGCTATGAGTATTGCCTGAAGCTGACTGGCACGGTTCGGTTGCGACCTGAAAACCAGCGCAATGATCATGAGGCCAGTGGCCAGGTGGAGCTGGTGATTGAGCAACTGGAGTTGCTCAATGCCTCGGATCCGCTGCCGTTCATGCTCAGCGATGAAACATCGGAAGAGATGCGTCTTAAGCATCGCTACCTGGATTTGCGCCGCCCTCAGATGCAGCGCACCTTGCGCATGCGCGCCGCTCTGACGCGAGCACTCCGAGACAATCTCGACAACGCGGGTTTCATTGATACGGAAACTCCGATTTTGACGCGGGCAACCCCGGAAGGCGCACGCGACTACCTGGTGCCCTCGCGAAACGCGCCGGGTCAGTTCTACGCGCTGCCGCAGTCACCGCAGTTGTTTAAACAGCTGCTGATGATGTCAGGGCTCGATCGCTACTATCAGATTGCGCGTTGTTTTCGTGATGAAGACCTGCGCGCCGATCGCCAACCGGAATTCACTCAGTTGGATATCGAGATGGCTTTCGTCGAAGAGCAGGACGTGATGCAGATGGCCGAAGATCTGATCTGCGGTGCCTTCAAGTCGGTGATCGACGTTGATCTGCCGCAGCCGTTTCCTCGCATGACCTACGCTGAAGCCATGCGTCGTTTTGGCTCGGACAAGCCAGACCTGCGCATCGCACTGGAATTGGTGGATGTGGCTGACGCGGTCAAAAGCTGTGAGTTCAAAGTGTTCTCGGGTCCTGCCAATGACAGCGAAGGTCGTGTTGCCGCGCTATGTGTGCCCGTTGGTGCCGAGCTGTCTCGCAAGAACATAGATGACTATGCGGCCTATGCCGCGCGCTATGGTGCCAAGGGCCTGGCCTGGATGAAGGTCAAGTCAGCGGCTGATGCAGAAGTGCAATCGCCCATCGCCAAATTTCTCGATGCCACAGCGATCGGTGCCATCATTGCTGCGGCCGATGCCAACGATGGCGACCTGTTGCTGTTCGGTGCTGGCGATGCGGGCACTGTGTCCGAATTCATGGGCGCATTGCGCTTAAAAATTGGTCAGGACCGAGGTTTGGTTGAGTCTGGCTGGCGGCCGCTTTGGGTGATTGAGTTCCCGATGTTCGAACAGGTGGATGATGGTCTGCAGGCCCTGCATCATCCGTTCACCGCTCCGGACAGCAGTGACCCGGACCAAATCAAGGCCAACCCTGGTCAGTTGGGATCGCGCGCCTATGACATGGTGCTCAATGGCAGCGAAGTCGGTGGTGGCTCAATTCGTATCCATCGGCCGGAAGTTCAGCGCGCCATTCTTGAGGCACTCGGCATTGATGAGACAGAGGCAGAGGCCAAGTTCGGCTTTTTGCTTGAGGCCTTGCGTTACGGCTGCCCACCGCATGGCGGTATCGCTTTTGGTGTCGACCGACTGGCGACTTTGTTGGCAGGCCGCGACTCGATTCGCGATGTTATCGCCTTTCCAAAGACCACTAGTGCCAGCTGCCTGCTGACCGACGCGCCGTCAGCCATCGATGCCAAGCAATTGGCAGAGGTGGGCGTCCAGGTCGTGTCCAAGGACTGACTAGTCAGACTTCCCTGACTGTTTTGTTATGACCTACCACCGGCAACCGTATTCGGTGCTGGTGGTGGTCTATGCCGAGTGCGGACATACGCTGCTGCTGGAACGTCGCGACTTGCCGGGGTTCTGGCAGTCGGTCACCGGTACTATAGAGCGCGGTGAGACGGCTGTGGCCGCAGCCCAACGCGAATTGCTCGAGGAGACCGGCATAGAAGCGACGCCGGTATGCACCGGGCGGCGACGTCGCTTCAAGATTTTCGACCAGTTTCTGCCGCGCTTCGCGCCGGGCACGGTCTCCAACGTTGAAAGCGAGTTCGTCGTTTGTTTGCCGGCGCGATGTAAGATCAAGCTCGACCCCGCAGAGCATACGCAGTATCGCTGGATGACGGTCAATGAGGCCATTGCAGCGGTGGGGTCGTGGACTAACCGGGCAGCATTGGAGGCACTAAGAGTCGCGCAACTTTGATAAAGCCCGATGGCGAGAAACCATGGCACAATGCGCGAATGCACACAGTCAACACGCTGATCGCCGTTATCCTCGCAACGTTAACTGGCCTGGCAACCGCAGCGCCAGTTCGTGAGCCCGATGGTGGCTCCGGTTTGGCCCCTGACCAGCACGCTGACTATTCAACATTGGCATGGTGGTCCGAGTATGAACAAAGGCGTCGCAACAACGTAGAGCGGCTGCTGGCCGAAGGCCGATTGGCGAAAAACAAGGGAACGCCACCCCAATTTGCCTGGCC
Source organism: Lysobacteraceae bacterium (assembly GCA_021604725.1). GTDB lineage: Bacteria > Pseudomonadota > Gammaproteobacteria > Xanthomonadales > BQJN01 > BQJN01. The sequence goes on from BQJN01000001.1 coordinate 82,370, forward strand.
CATCGCCACCGCCAGCTCGCACTTGGGTGTGACGGCCATTTCGAACTTTGTCGACCTTGATCCGCACTTTCCCAACCAACTGCTCGACTACAACTGCGGCGAGAGATCCTACGACCTGACCAGTGGTTACAACCATCGCGGTATTGATATTTACCTGTGGCCGTTTGCGTGGTGGCAGATGGATAGAGACGAGACCTGGGTTGTGGCTGCAGCGCCAGGCACCATTACCTTGCGCGCAGACGGCAACTTCGACCGCAGCTGCGGCTTCAACCAACTGCCATGGAATGCGGTCTATGTTGAGCACGACGATGGCTCCTGGACCGCTTACGGGCACCTCAAAAACGGTTCGGTCACCGAAAAGCAGGTGGGCGACCGTGTTGAAACCGGCGAACGGCTGGGCGTTGTCGGCAGCTCAGGAAGCTCGTTCACGCCGCACTTGCATATGGAAACCTACGATGCGCAAGGGGCACTGGTGGAGCCCTTCGCTGGCGCATGCAACAACTTGAATGACTCCTGGTGGCAATCGCAGCGGGAGTACTACGACTCACAAGTGAGCTTGCTGGCGACGCATCACCAGCCACCTCAATTTCCGGCCTGCCCGCAAACCGAACAACCCAACTACGCCACCGCATTCGAGCCCGGTGATGATGTCTTTATTGCCGCATACTATCGAGACCAACTTGCAGGCCAAAGCACCGACTACACGGTGTACGATCCGGATGGTCTGATGGTAGATAGCTGGCAGCAGCGCTTTTTGTTTCCGCAACATTACCCGTCCTCATACTGGTTTTACCAGGTGCAGCTGGCAGCCAACGCCAAGCCCGGTCAGTGGGCGGTCAAGGTTGAATACCTGGACCAGGTTGTGGAGACCTCGTTTGTCGTCCGCGATGAAGACTTTGTAGTCAACAATGGGCTTGGCGGCGTTTGGTCGTTCGACGATAGCGGCAGACCAGTACAGAGTGTCGGCATGGTGCTGCAGTTGGTCAGTGCGGAAAATCACCCGGCCTCGATCAACGCAGTTGTTGGCGCCATGTTCACTCATGACGATCCCGGCACAGCAAAATTCTCAGGGGCGGCCCAACGCTGGTTCACTTTTCAGGGCGAGTATGATCCGGCCAGTGCGACCATCACGGGTGTACCCGTTTACCAGGTATTGGGCGGCGACTTCTCTGGATCCGGCCCCGGTCAAACGCAACAAGTGGGCACCGTCGATTTTGACTTCTTCAACTGTCGGCAGGGCAACATCGAAATGGCCTTGTTTGATGGTTTGAATGTCGATTGGCAGATGAGTCGAACGTTCGGTGACGACGACGTGCTGTGCCAATCGCAACTTTCTCGTTGATACAACGGGCATCTTTCGAGCAATCACTACTAACCCTTCAGTCCACGCTCCGGCTGCTTATGGTCGAACGCTGGGTGCGTTATAATGCCCGGCTTTCCATGGCGAGCTGATCATCGGCGCGCCGACGACTGACTTTGAGCAAAAGGGCACGCGTTCATGGCTGGACATAGTAAATGGGCCAACATTCAACACCGCAAAAAGGCGGTTGATGCCAAGCGAGGCAAGATCTTCACGCGCGTCATCCGTGAGGTGACCATCGCAGCACGAGAGGGCGGTGGCGATCCTGATGGCAATCCGCGTTTAAGGCTGGCAATGGATAAAGCCAATGCTGCCAACGTGCCGAAAGACACCATTGAGCGCGCTATCAAGAAAGCAACTGGCGAGCTGGAAGGTGTGAACTATGAAGAGGTGCGCTACGAAGGGTATGCGCCTGGTGGTGTCGCGGTGTTGGTCGAGTGCATGACCGACAATAGAAATCGCACCGTCGCTGAAGTGCGGCATGCCTTCAGTAAACACGGCGGCAACCTTGGTCAAGACGGTTCAGTGGCCTATCTGTTTGACAAGGTTGGTGTCATCACCTTTGCTCCCGGTACCGATGAAGAGTCGGTGATGGAGGCAGCGCTTGAGGGTGGCGCCGAAGATATCGTCACCAATGACGACGGTTCGATTGAAGTCACCACCACGCCGGAGACCTATATGGAGGTCAAGCAGGCGATCAAGGACTCCGGGTTGGCACCGGACGAGGCGGAAGTGACGATGAAAGCATCGACCCAGATCGAAGTGGACGTCGACAAAGGACGCTCAGTGTTGAAGTTGCTGGATGTGTTGGAAGACCTTGACGACACACAGGATGTCTACTCCAACGCCGACATTCCGTCGGAAAGCTACGAGGACGAGTAGGCCATCGGCCGCATGGCCTCAAAAGCTCACTATCGCCTGATTGGCATTGATCCCGGTTCCGTGCGCACTGGGGTTGGTATTGTTGCGATCAATGGACGTGACATTGAACACCTGCACCATTGCGAGTTAAAGGTCGGTGGGGAAGACTTCCCGCAACGCCTGGCGGCAATTTTTGCCGGCGTCGGCGAATTGATCGCGTCCTATCAACCTACCGTGCTGGCCATAGAAAACGTGTTCGTCAGTCGAAATCCACAGAGCGCGCTGAAGCTTGGCCAGGCGCGTGGAGCGGCCATTTGTGCTGCCGTATCACGCGGACTGGAAGTGCACGAGTACGCGCCGCGCGAAATCAAGAATGCGGTGGTCGGCACCGGGCGCGCAGACAAGACGCAGGTGCAGCACATGGTGCGTTTGCTCCTTAAGCTGGATCAGTCACCAGGTAGCGACGCGGCCGACGCACTGGCGGTTGCCATTTGCCATCACAACACGGCTTCCACACTGGGTGGTCTTAATATCACTGCCAGTCAATGGCGTCGCCGCCGATGACTGACGACGAAACGGTTTTCCCCAGGCCGCTTCGTTGTGGGCTGAATCCAATTCGGCCATAATCGCCGGTTGATATCGGCCAACTTGTCGAGTAGCCGAATGAAAACTCTGAGCGTTGTTCCGCTCGCCACCTAAGATCCCGCGCATGATAGGCAGAATAAAGGGTACATTGATTGAAAAAGAGCCACCGCTTGCGGTGATTGATGTCGGTGGCCTTGGCTACGAAGTAGAAGTGCCGGTGTCGACCTTTGCTGATTTGCCACCGGTCGGGCAGCCTGTCTCGCTACGCACTCACTTTCTGGTTCGCGATGATGGGCAGTTTTTGTATGGCTTCCTGCGTGAAGGTGAGCGGGCGACCTTTCGAGCGCTGCTGAAAATATCCGGAATTGGTGCCAAGTTGGCGCTCAGCGTGTTGTCTGGTGTTGCGCCAAACGATTTGGCGCGTATGGTCAGTGAACGCGATATCACCGGCCTGACGCGGTTGCCCGGTATCGGCAAGAAAACGGCAGAGCGCTTGATCATCGAGTTGACCGATCGTCTTGATGGCATCGGCGGCAGCAGCCTGCCCGGTGCCCCAGCCTTGGGCGCCAAGGCGGAGGCCGTTGGTGCACTGGTCGCGTTGGGTTACAAGAACAACGAGGCGGTGCAGATGGTTCGGTCGATCAAGGATGAAGACGCCGATGCTGAGACGCTGATCAGACTGGCCTTGAAGGCACAGTTGAAGAAATGAACGATCGTCTGATTCAAGCATCTGCCGAGCCGGCCGAGATTGCCTTCGAGGCGTCCATTCGTCCGCAACGGTTGCATGAATACCTGGGTCAGGCTCCCATCAAGGAGCAGCTGGAGATCTACATTCAGGCGACCAAGCAACGCAACGAGGCACTGGATCACGTCTTGCTGTTCGGTCCACCCGGTCTTGGCAAGACCACGTTGGCCCATGTCATCGCCAATGAGTTGGGCGTGCACATGCGCCAGACTTCGGGGCCCGTTCTTGAGCGCGCCGGTGATCTGGCAGCGCTGCTGACCAACCTGGAGCCGCACGACGTGTTGTTCGTCGATGAAATCCATCGTTTGTCGCCGGTGGTCGAGGAAGTGCTGTACCCAGCGATGGAAGATCACCAGATTGACATCATGATCGGAGAAGGCCCTGCGGCTCGTTCGGTCAAGCTGGACTTGCCGCCGTTCACCCTGATCGGTGCGACCACTCGGGCCGGCTTGTTAACCAGCCCGTTGCGCGATCGATTCGGTATCGTGCAGCGCCTGCAGTACTACAATCAAAAAGAACTGGCCGCCATTGTTGCCCGCGCCGCATCCATACTGGACATCGCCTGCGAGGCCGATGGCGCCGAAGAAATTGCCCGCCGTGCTCGTGGCACGCCGCGAATTGCCAATCGGCTACTGCGCCGGGTGCGCGATTACGCGCAGGTCAAGGCCGATGGTGTGATACATCGCGCTGTCGCCGATGCAGCGATGGACATGCTCAAAGTCGATGCACAAGGCTTCGACGAGCTTGATCGCAGGCTTTTACATGTCATCGTCAATCATTTCGACGGCGGTCCGGTCGGTGTCGATTCGCTGGCGGCGGCCTTGAGCGAAGAGCGCGGCACCATTGAAGATGTCGTTGAACCCTATTTGATTCAACAGGGGTTCCTGTCGCGCACCTCCCGCGGGCGCATTGCCACAGCACATGCCTATCGGCATTTGGGCCTGGTCAAGCCGGGCCGCGGCCCTGACTTGTTTGAAGATCAAAGCAAATGAGTGGTGAGGCCGGCGAATTTTCCTGGCCGATTCGGGTCTATTACGAGGATACCGATGCCGGTGGCGTTGTTTATCACGCCTCGTACCTGCATTTTTTGGAGCGGGCGAGGACCGAATGGTTGCGAGCGTTGGTTGGCAATCAGCAGCTCATCCGAGACACGTATGGTGTGGTTTTCGTGATTCGCCACATTTCGGTCAGATTTAAGTCACCTGCGCGCCTCGATGAGGAGTTGACGGTGACCGCCAGTCCAGTCACGATCGGCAGAGCCGGTTTCACGATGGCACAGACAATCGTTCGTAGTGACGAATTGTTGCTTGAGGCCGACGTGTCAGCTGCCTGTGTTCGTGCTACAGATTTTCGTCCTGTACGTATGCCGGAATCGGTGGCTACAGCCTTGCGACAACAATAAGCAGATTCTGCCAACGGAGTTTGAACAAAAGTGAACAACGACCTCTCTCTCTTAGACCTGATCATCGGGGCCAGTGTGCCGGTGCAGTTGGTCATGCTGTTGTTGCTCGGGGCATCGGTAGCCTCGTGGGTGATCATATTTCGCAAGCGGCAAGTGCTGTCGCGGGCCAGGAAAATGGCCGATGCTTTCGAGGAACGGTTCTGGTCGGGTGTTGATCTGGCTGCCTTGTTCGGCGAAATCAGCAAACGGGAAGGTGAGATTGGCGCGCTGGAAAACGTGTTTGAAGCTGGCTTTCGCGAATTTGCACGGCTGCGGCAGAGACGCAATATCGATAGCAACACCATGCTCGATGGCGCTCAGCGAGCCATGCGGGTTGCGCTCAATCGAGAAATGGACCGACTTGAGAATCACTTGAGCTTCCTGGCCACGGTCGGCTCCACCAGTCCCTACGTCGGCTTGTTTGGCACGGTCTGGGGCATCATGCTCAGCTTCCACGCGCTGGCTTCGGTGTCGCAAGCCACCATTGCGATGGTGGCACCTGGCATCTCCGAGGCTTTGATCGCTACCGCCATGGGTCTGTTTGCCGCTATTCCAGCGGTGATTGCGTACAACAAGTTTTCAAACGAGGTCGAACGCCTTGAAGGTCGCTACCAGACCTTTCAGGAGGAGTTTGCGACTATTTTGCAGCGCCAGGCGCATCTGGACGATTGATATGTGGCTCGCTTCCCTTCTTTTTTCGAAGAAATCAGAACCGTCTGGAACGGTTCGAACAGCTTTAGCTGGCCCGAAGGGTGAGGGGCATGGACAGCCCCGAATAAAAACCGGCTGCACGGGCTATTCGAACGATTCGAAAGGCTTCTTTCCTCCGGAAAACCGCCGTCCGAATCTTTTCGGCCCTCACATTTTAGGTGATGCGATGCCTCTGGATTTGCGAGCTTGGGCTCGCTCACCAACCGGCATCGCGCGGGAGCTTCCGCACAAGCGTCATTCCGGACTTGATCCGGAATCCATGGCAATTCGCAGTGCCAATCACGATGAGATGGCGTCGCGGCCGCACGTGGCCAAGTTGGAGGTGTCCGCATGAAGAAGCGTCGGCCTATGGCGGAAATCAACGTCGTGCCTTACATCGATGTGATGTTGGTGTTGTTGATTATCTTCATGATCACGGCACCGCTGCTGAACCTGGGGGTGGAAATCGAATTGCCGCAGTCAAATGCAGCGCCGATGGATGCCGAGTCGGAACCTCTGATTGTCAATGTGATCGAAAATGGCGATCTGTATTTGTCGATTGGTGGCGAGAGCGAGTTGATTGATTCACAAGCATTGCAAACCAAGGTCGCAGCGATATTGCGGCGCAATCCTGAGGTTCCAGTGTTGATTGGCGGTGACCAAAACGTCGGTTACGGCGTTATCTATGATGTGATGGTGCTGCTGCAGCAAGCTGGGGCCGAGAAAGTTGGCCTGATGAGTGATCCGCTCGAGTCGTGAACGGTGTTAGACAACAAGCCATACGCCATCAGCCGCCACTCAAACGCTTTGGTGAGCGCACACTGGCGGTGTTGCTGTCTGTTGGCATCCATCTGTTTTTCGCTTTCATAATGTGGGCCGGCGTTTCCTTTCATTTCAGTTCTCAACAGCCGCTGGTCGCACCGACAACAGTGCAGGCCACGGTGGTCGATATCAGTGACTTGCTGGCTCAGCGCCAGGTGCAACAGGACAAAATCAACGAAGCCAATCGCGCGGCTAGAGAGAAGCGTGAGGCTGAAGAATTGCACAAGGAGTTGATGGAACGTCAACGGCGACAACGCGAACAAGCCGAGCGGGCACGTCGCGAGCGTACTGACGCTGAGCGGCAGGAACAGCAGCGCCTGGCAGAGGAGGCACGGCAACGTGCGGCCGAGGCCGAGCGGCAGTTGGCTGACCTGCGGGCCCAGCGTGAACAGGCGCGCAGAGAGCGAGAAGCAGAGGAGCGACGCTTGCAGGAGCTGGAGCAACAGCGCCTCGCTGAAGCCGAGCAGCAGATCAAAGACCTGGAACAACAACGCATGCAACAACTGCTGGCCGAAGAGCAGGCGAGGGAAGCTGCCTCCGAGCGTTCATCTTTGATGGCAGAGTATGTGTTTGCCATTCGAGCTCGTGTCACGGGCAATTGGCTGCGACCACCAACCGCGCAGCCGGGATTGAAGTGTCGAATTCGAGTAAACCAGATCCCTGGTGGCGAAGTGATCAGTGCAACGGTAATATCGCCCTGCAATGCCGACGAGACGGTGCGGCGATCGATCACCAATGCCGTGCTGCGCTCACAGCCTTTGCCCTATCAGGGCTTCGAGTCTGTATTTGAGCGCGAGATTGCCTTTAGTTTCAGCTACGACGGTTAGCAACAGTGAACAACAAACATATCAATCAGCGGACACCTCCAACCATGCAAACACCGGCCAAGCGCTCTGTCATCAAAACAATAATTGCTGTTGCCGCATTGCTGGTCCTGAGTTTCGGCTCGGTGGTTCAAGCTGAGCTGGAGATCGAAATCACTCGCGGGCGCGAGTCGGCTACGCCAATAGCGATCATCCCGTTTGATTGGCAAAGCACACAGCCGCAATCAGAGACCGATGTTGCCAAAGTGATTGGTGATGATCTGGCTCGATCGGGCTTGTTTCGCACAGTGCGCGAAGCTGACCTGATCGAACGGCCAAATTCGTTTTCCGATATTCGCTTCGGCACCTGGCGGTTGCTGGACGTCAACTACTTGTTGATTGGCCGCATAAAAGATCAGGCACCCGCCTATTCGGTTGAATTTGAGCTGTACGATATCGCGTCTGAACAACGGGTTGCCGGCTACGCCTTGCCAGTCCGCGCCGGTGCTTTGCGCGATGCTGCCCACCAGGTCGCGGATTTGGTCTACGAAGCGCTGACCGGTACGCCGGGTGCGTTCTCAACGCGCATTGCTTACGTCACCGCCAGTCAAACCGCTGACGGTTTGCGTTATCGACTGGAAGTGGCGGATGCCGATGGTTATCGGCCGCGGTCTATTGTCGAATCCAGAGAGCCCTTGCTATCGCCAGCATGGTCACCGGATGGTCGGCAGTTGGCCTACGTATCCTTCGAGTCTGGAAACTCGTCCGTCTATCTGCAGGAAATCGCCACTGGATCGCGAAGTCGAATAGCCAGTCACAAGGGCATCAACGGTGCCCCCGCGTTTTCTCCAGATGGCAAACAATTGGCATTGGCCTTGTCCAAGACTGGAAATCTCGAAATTTATGTAATGGATTTGGGAACCGGCGGTCTACGTCAACTCACCAACCATTGGGGCATCGACACTGAGCCGGTTTGGACTGACGATGGGCAGAGCGTGATCTTCACCTCAGACCGTGGCGGCAAGCCGCAGTTGTATCAAGTGGCGATCAATAGCGGGACACCGCGTCGTATCACCCGTGAGGGCGATTACAATGCGCGAGCTACCATTGCGCCCGGCAAAGGCTTGATCGCCATGGCGCATGGGGTGGGGAATGTGTATCGAATTGCGGTCTTGAACACCGAAACCGGGCTGTTGCAGATCGTTTCTGACGGAACCTTGGATGAATCGCCGAGTTTTGCCCCTAACGGCAGCATGATCCTGTATGCTTCCAGAGAAGGAATGCAAGGTGTACTATCTGCGGTTTCGGCTGATGGCCGTGTGCGGCAAAGGTTGATATTGAGCGGCGGTGACGTTCGCGAACCGGCCTGGTCGCCGCTGCCCAGGCGCTAGAACAAGCACAATGCGTCGGAAAAGCGGGAATGCCCGCGACTGAATCCAGGTGGATTCGCACAATGTACGTTTTTTTTGACCCAACACTTCGGGAGAAAACAATGACGGTCCGAATGAAGTTAATGATTTTGATGGTAGCCGTGCTGACACTGGCTGCATGTAAGTCCAAAGAGCCTAGAGTCACCGAGCCGGTCGACCAGCAGCCGACCGAACGCGTTGATACGCAGCCGGCGGAAACGTTTCCGTGGACAGGTAAGCCTGATACCGATCCGGCACATCTGGACAATCCGGACAGCCCTCTCGCTCAGCGCATCGTTTACTTCGATTTCGATCGCTCTGATCTGAAAGCCGAATACCGCGACATGGTTAGAGCCCACTCCGCTTTTGCGGCTGCAAACCCGAACTATCAGGTGACCCTGGAAGGGCATGCTGATGAGCGTGGCACGCGTGAATACAACCTGGGCCTGGGTGAGCGACGCGCGCACACCATTCGCGATTTGATGCGAGCGCAGGGTGTCGGCATGAATCAGATCGACAGCGTCTCTCTGGGTGAAGAGCGCCCAGTGGCCATGTGCCACGAAGAGGCCTGCTGGTGGAAAAACCGCCGTGTCGAAATCGTCTACACCAAAAACTGATTGAGCCATAAGCAACTCAATCGTTGGAAGGAAGTATGACGAAACTCGATAGCAAGGGTCGAATCCTGACGGCAAGCCTGGTGCTTGCCGTCTCCTTTTCAGGATGGGCCAACGCTCAAGCCTCTCGCAGCATGAGCCTGGCTGAGCGTGTCGCCGTATTGGAGCGGCAGATGGGATCTGGCGCCTCAGTAGAGCCGGCCCAGTCCAACGTCATGGTCGACATGCTCAACCGTATCGATCAACTGCAGCGCGAGGTTCAGGAACTGCGAGCTGTTGTTGAGCAACAGCAATTCGAGCTGGAAGCCAGTCAGCGCCGACAACGAGACCAGTATCTCGATCTTGATCAGCGACTGTCCTCGGTCGGTGGCGGCGCAACGGGTCAGTCCAGTGCGTTCACATCCTCGCCAACAAGGCCAGTACAAAGCGATGTGGCTCCACTGGCTGAGCAAACCGCTAGTCCTCAAACTACACCTGACAACGCCGTGGTCAGCAGCCAACTGCCTGAGGTACGCCCTCCGGTTGAGGCTGATCTACAAACCTCCGCCATTGATGCTTCGGTCGCGCCTGCCGCGGTGGCTTTTGTCGACCCGGCGCAAGAAAAAGCGGCCTATGACGCGGCCTTCAATGAACTGAAGAACGGGCGATATGCTTCGGCAGCGCGTAGTTTTAGCGCCTTCGTTCAAAGCTATCCGGACAGCGAATTTTCCGATAACGCACAATACTGGCTTGGTGAGGCTTACTACGTCACTGGCAACTACAGAATTGCGCTGGAGTCGTTTCAGAATTTGCTAAATCGCTATCCAGACAGCACTAAAGTGGCCGACGCTTTGCTGAAAATCGGCTATGCCCAATACGAGTTGAAGGAGTGGGCTGCAGCTGAGCACGCCCTCACCGATGTGGTCGAGACCTATCCAGGCACGACGGTCGCCAGGCTAGCCGAAGGGCGCTTGCGCGCCATGCGCCTGGAAGGCCATATTCAATAGACATAGTCGCCGACCTTGGCGTCGGCGCAGTCTTGAAACAAGTGACAATCGTGTCCAAGCCCAATCGCAGTGAAAGACTGCGCATCACCGAAATATTTTACTCCATCCAGGGCGAGTCCAACTCTGTTGGATGGCCCACTGTGTTTGTGCGCCTGACGGGCTGCCCACTGCGCTGTCAATATTGCGATACCGCCTATGCCTTCCATGGTGGCGACTGGCGGGATATCTCGGACGTTATCGACGAGGTGGCCAGTTACAAGCCGCGTTACGTAACAGTTACCGGTGGCGAGCCGCTGGCTCAACGGCCTTGCCTGAAGCTGCTCGAGCAGCTTTGTGATGCCGGGTATCAGGTCTCGCTGGAGACCAGTGGAGCCATCGATCTGGCGACGGTCGATCCTCGAGTGGTCAAGGTAATGGATTTGAAAACGCCTGGATCAAAGGAGGTAGCGCGCAACCGCTGGCAAAACCTCGAGTACTTGAACGAGCATGACCAGATCAAGTTTGTTTTGTGCTCGCGACAAGACTTCGACTGGATGTGTCAGCAGATAGCGCAGCACGAATTGGATCGCTGGCAAGTACTGGCATCGCCGTCGGCGGATGAGCTTGATCCAAGGGATCTGGCTGAATGGGTCTTGGCCGACCGACCTCCGATTCGCATGCAATTGCAGCTGCACAAGTTTATCTGGGGCGATGTCGCAGGGCACTGACAACAAAGGTCGCGACGCGGTTGTTCTGCTGTCCGGCGGGCTCGATTCAGCTACTGTGCTGGCATTGGCGCTAGCCCGTGGCTTTCGTTGCCACACATTGGCCATCGACTACGGTCAACGGCATCGCGCCGAGTTGGATGCCTCGGAGGCCTTGTCGAAACAGTTGGGTGCAGCGTCTCATCGAGTCATTGCCATAGACCTAAGGGCCATTGGTGGGTCGGCGCTGACTGACGATATCGCCGTGCCTGAGGGCGGCACAGAGGGCATACCGATAACCTATGTGCCGGCACGCAACACGGTGATGCTGTCGCTGGCTTTGGGTCTGGCCGAGACCCTCAACGCCATGGACCTGTTTATCGGCGTAAACGCGGTCGACTACTCAGGTTATCCGGACTGCCGACCAGAATTTATTGCCAGCTTTCAAACACTGGCCAACCTTGCGACCAAGGCCGGGGTGGAAGGGCGGCGCTTTACTATTCACACGCCTTTGATCGACTTGACCAAAGCGCAAATCATCGCCGCCGGTATTGAGGTCGGCGTCGACTATTCGCTGACTGTTTCCTGTTATCAGGCGAATGGGCGAGGGGAGGCATGCGGACGGTGTGACTCCTGCCGCATCAGACAGTCAGGGTTTGAAACTGCGGGAATAACCGACCCGACTCGATACTGCCAATAGTTCGGCGCATCCTCCAAGATCGCCAACGTTCCGGAAATGCTCTAGAATCCGGCATCAGTTTCAAAAATAGGGCGGAAAAGTGGAGTCAAAGCATTTACTCGGGCTGGGTCTAGGTCTGGCATTGTTATGTGGCGGAGCGCAGGCAGTGGAGTGGGGTTCATGGGAACAGCGTTTACTGCAGCCGGCCGAACGCACAGGTCTTGATTTACTGCTGGTCGACAAACAGCAAGGGATGAAAAAGGCGGGTGACTTCAGAGATGTTGTCATAGAGACCGGCCACCCCTACGCGGTGGGTAGCCCAAGTGAGAAGAGCGTTGAGATGGTGTGGTCACGCACTATTCATGAAAAGAACGCCAGTTTCATCATGCCCCACTTCCTGAGTATGGACTTGGCGGAAGGAGATTTTCTGGTATTGAGATCGCCCGACAACAGTCGCGAGCGCATCTACACCGGTTATGGCAAGAGTGATCGAGGACGCCCGGGCGCTGGTGGGTTTTGGGGTATTCACATCTCCGGCGACACTGCCATTTTGGAACTATATTCAAGCGGAAAACCTAGCCGCCATGGGGTACTAGTTGACCGGATCAGTGTCGGCTTTCCGGACTTCGATACCGGCGGTGGGAGTACACGTTCGCTTTGTACAGTTGACGACAGCGAGAATTCGACATGTTATGCCGATACCCATCCATTTCAGTACCAGAGAGCACAAACGGTTGCACGACTGCTGATCACCAAGCCGACCGGGACGTTTTTCTGCACCGGTTGGCTGGTTGGTAGCGAGGGCCACTTCATTACTAACCAACACTGCATCGAAAACGGCACCCAAGCGATGGATACGACTTTTGAGTTTGCTGCCGAAGGTGCCACGTGCGCCACCAACTGCAGGACCGGAAATGGCTGCCCCGGCGTGGTTGAAGCGGATAACTCCACGCTAATCAAGGTAAGTAGCCCGTTGGATTATGCGCTGGTGGCTGTAGACACTAGTGGCCTAGGTGGCACCGATTTGCCAGCGACTTATGGGTTTTTGACTTTGCGTCCAGGGGGTGCTGAACTGCTGGAGGAAATCTATATTCCTCAACACCCAGCGGGCTGGGGTAAGCACATTGCCTTAACTTCCAGTTACCCTTCGGATGTCAACCTTGGTGGGATGGGGTATGTGCAGTCGGTGACAGAGTTCGCCTGCACCGGTGGAACCAGTGACGTAGGTTATTTTCTCGACACTCAAGGGGGTTCGTCCGGGTCGCCGGTACTTGCGTCGGCCGACCATGCGGTTGTCGCCTTACACCATTGTCGCGGCAGTGCTTTCTGTGCATCGGGAAACCCTGCGACTGATGACCCAAATCGTGGTGTGCCGATCGAAGACGTGATCGCTCATATCGATGCCGATATGCCAGCAGATGCACTTTGGGTCGACGAGTACTTTGTAGATAGTTTCTAGCGGACACGTCCACTTCTACTCTCCCCAGGCTTGGTGATCGTGCCGGTCTGGGGAGAGATTCGAACTTAAGTTGATCTTTCTTCCAATCCCGCTTGTAAGCAGCAAAAGAAACCCTTAGAATTGCGCCCCCTTGGAATGGGCCGTTAGCTCAGTTGGTAGAGCAGTGGACTTTTAATCCATTGGTCGTAGGTTCGAGCCCTACACGGCCCACCATTTCCCTCCTCCCGTTCGAAGCGACAATCCCTTCAAGTATCATCTTGCCTGGGATCAAGCGGCTCGAACCGTCTTCTGTCGCAAACCGCGTAGCCGGAATGGTTTTCGCTTCGCGAAATGAATGTAGGCGGAGCCTCCAACCCTCGAGCCCTACACGGCCCACCATTTCTCCTCCCGTTCGAAGCGACAATCCCTTCAAGTATCATCTTGCCTGGGATCAAGCGGCTCGAACCGTCCTCTTTCACAAACCGCGAAGCCGAAATGGTTTTCGCTTCGCGAAATGAATGTAGGGTGAGGCGGATTGAGAACGAGTGGCTTGCCGCAAAGTATTTCTGCGCAGGCATACTGAGCTGCCATCCCTGGCGAACCCAAAGCGCTCCGTGAGGAGATTCCGGCCTTGCCATCCTTGGCAAGGCGTTCAGCGGGATCGAATGCCATTCAAGGCATTCGATCGAGATCCGCTTCACCCCGCCGAACGACTCGACAGGACGTCGAGGCTGGGGGTACGTATGACGCACGATGGCAACAACCATCCCTGGGCCGCACCCTTCGGTAGGCGAGGATGAAGCCAACAACCATCCCTGGACCGCACCCAGCCGGCACATCCATGTGCCGTCGTTCGCCACCTGCGGCGTGGCGTTCAAGGCACCCGTCATTGCGGCTTCGTAGGAGAGGATTGGAGTTGCCTTCCCTGGCGAGACGATTCAGCTTCGAGTGAACCCCCAGCCCAACCATCCATGGTTGGTCGTTCGCCACCTGCGGCGTGCCATTCAAGGCACCCCGCGTCTACGGTGGCTCACCCATCCCTGGCGCAGCATGGGGAATCTCATCAAAAACTATGCATAAGGCGCGGGAATCGCTCGGTCTACCGACAATCTGCTGCTGCGAAGCGAATCTGCATGCTATATTTTGTCAGTGACTGAGTTTTCGGTAGCCGTGCGGGCGGCATGCATACTTTGAAGAGACGTTTAGCAATAACATTGACCAGTGCGATGGCCGTTTTTATGGCTGCTGCGCCAGCTGTTGTCTCGGCACAGGCCATTATCAAACACTTGGCAACGTCCTCGCTGGCAGACAAGGAATTGACTCGTGAGTCTTTCGACCTGTCGGAACTGAATGATGCCAAAACCTTGGCGCGCACCGGCGATGTTGAATCTCAATACAAGGTGGCGATTCTCAACCATATGCGCGGTGCTTATGGGCAGGCCATTAGCTGGTATCGGCGGGCAGCTCTGTTTCGTCATCCGTTGGCGTCTTATAACCTTGGCTTGATGTACTACCAGGGCGAAGGCGTTGATGTCGACTACCACGAGGCCGCTCGATGGTTTGAGGTTTCGGCTGGCGCGGGCTATCCAGAGGCGGCCTTCCAGCTTGGGCTGATGCACTACCGTGGAGAAGGGGTGCCAAAGGACAATCAACTGGAAGCGCAGTGGTACAGAAAGGCCGCGCTGGGCGGTAATGCTGAGGCTCAGTACAACCTGGCCGTTCTCTATTCCAAGGGAGAAGGTGTCAAGGACGATCCAGTTGAAGGCCTGGCGTGGCTTGAACTGGCGGTGGCAGGTGGCGTTGATGCCGATGACCAGTTGGCCGATATGCGTTCATCGCTCAGCCAACAGCAACGCCAGGCAGCGGCTGGCTTGCGAAGTCAGTTGGAAAGCCAAATCAAAATCCCCCGTTTCCTGGCCGCTCAGTAAATCTCTGCCGCACTGGCGGTCAAACATCGAGGCATCTCAACCTTCCTCAACTCTGAAATCGAGTTGGGCCCAGCCTGTTCGTCCTGCATTCCATGCACAGTTTCGATGCCGTTTTTTCGCTCATTGTGCAGATGCTGCGCCAACGGTTCGAGGGCGCGAATTCGGCACACTCGCGAGCAGTGCCGCATGCTAGGTTCTATTCATACACGCACTAAACGAACGAGTATTTGAGGCAGCAATGTATAGACCCTTGTTGAATTCAATGGCCCTTGCCATAGTCACTTTTATCGCAACAGCGCCGCAAGCGGCTTATGGCCAGGCCATCATTAAGCACTTGTCGACCTCTTCATTGGCTGGAAAGGAACTGACCCGCGATTCATTTAGTCTATCCGAACTTAACGATGCCAAGACCTTGGCCAAGTCCGGTGATGTTGAAGCGCAGTATCGTGTTGCGATCCTGAATCATATGCGCGGTGCCTACAGCCAGGCTGAAGCCTGGTATCGGCGCGCCGCGCTGTTTCGTCACCCCTTGGCCGCCTACAACCTGGGATTAATGTATTACCAGGGTGAAGGCGTTGAAATGAATCATGAGGAGGCCGCTAGATGGTTTGAAGTCTCGGCCAACGCTGACTACCCGGACGCCGCATTTCAGTTGGGCCTAATGCATTATCGTGGAGATGGTGTACCGAAAAATCCGGCGCTTGAGGCGCAATGGTACCGCCGCTCTGCCCTGGGCGGGAATGCTGAGGCACAATTTAATATGGCGGTCTTGCACAGCAAAGGTGAGGGGGTGGCTGAGGATCCCGTAGCAGCGCTCGCCTGGCTCGATATGGCGGTGGCCAATGGTGTCGATGCGCAGGCGCAACTGTCTGATATGCGCAGCACCATGAGCCCAGCCCAACGGCAAGCGGCTGCTTCCCTGCGCGCTGAGACCGAGTCCTTGGTCAAGCGACCGATTTATATCGTTACTAATTAGAGGTCGTCCACGATTAGCCATTCATGGCTAACGCGGACACGGGTTTCAAGGAGCTACGCCACCCACACGCGGATCGCTCTGACCACAGCCAAACGCACTACGGAAGGTGCGTACCAGGCAAATAACAAAATGGCCAGGGACGGCGCAACCTGCAACTTCTCTGGCACAAGGAGGTGCCAGCGTCTATTTCGTTCGGCGATCTCAATGTGGCACTATGGCGGCCGATGCCAATCGATCCTGAGATTATCTACAACGCCGTTCGTTCGGTACCCCCAGGTCTGGTCGCCAGTTATGGTCAGGTGGCCGCCATGGCTGGCTTGCCTGGACGAGCGAGACTGGTGGGGCGCACCTTGCGCGTGGCCCCGAACAACATTGATGTGCCGTGGTACCGAGTGGTTCGGGCTGATCGATCTTTGGCCTTCACGGATGGCAGCGATGCCTATGAACGACAGCGTCAGCTACTGGAAGCCGAAGGCGTTGAGTTTCGCGGCTTGAAGGTGCTGCCGGCATTTCAGATTCGATTCGATGCCCTGGACGCGGCCCTGTGGGCACCTATTGACTGACGGACCAATGAGCGAACGATCGACCAACGACCTCTACCGTGACACGGTGCTCAAACACAATCGAAAGCCGCATGGCTATGACGGTGATCATGAGGTGACGCATCAAGCCAGCCTGCACAACCAGGTCTGTGGTGATCACGTGACAGTGCGGCTGCTTGTGGAGCACGAGCAAGTGCTTGCAGCCTCCTTCTGCGGCGAGTCATGTGCGATTTGTACCGCTTCTGCGTCCATCTTGTGCCAGAGTGCCGTAGGGCGTTCGGTGTCTGCCCTGGTGGCTGGCCATCGCGACCTTGAGCGGGCGCTGGGTTCGAATGGTGATCAGGTGCTGGACTGGCCCGATGCCAATGGTCTGGTAGGCGTCAGGAAGTTTCCGTCTCGAGTACGTTGCGCCCTGTTGCCCTGGGAGGCGAGTACCAAGGCCCTGCTTGAAGCCTCATTGTAGTAGAGGCTGACGTCGCAGGTACCAGGCCAGCGAAAGGGCACGCGCGATCAGAAATACCATAAAACTAATCCAAAGGCCGTGGTTACCAAACTCAAACAACTGCTCAAGCAGATAGTAGACGCCAAGATAAGCCAGCAGTGATGCGATCATGCCATTTCGCATGTCGCTGCCGCGCGAGGCACCAATGAAAATGCCATCGAGCACAAAGCTCCACACCGAAATCAACGGTGAGGCGATCATCCACGGTAGAAACGCGGCGGCCGATGCCATGACTTCGGGCAAATCAGTCATCAATCCAATCAGCGCGTTGCCAGCGACGGCAAAGGCCAGTGTGGCCAACACCGCAGTGCCGAGCGACCATGCGAACACAGCGCGCAATGTCTGGCTTAACTCAGACCGGTTGCGACGCCCCAGTGCTTTGCCGACCAAAGCCTCTGCGGCATGGGCGAAGCCGTCCAGGCCATAGGCCATCAATCCCTGTAGGTTCATCAATATGGCGTTGGCTGCCAGAATGACGTCACCCTGGCTGGCGCCGGCCTGAGTGAAAAAGGCAAAAGCGAAGATCAAACAAAGCGTGCGAATGAAGATGTCGCGATTGACAGCCAGTTCAGCAGTTAATTCGGACCACCGCCAAAGCCGAGCAATATTGATCGGGCCGGCGATTGGGCGCCAACGCCTGACCAACAGGACCAGGCCGGTAACTAGTCCGGTGTACTCCGCGATTACCGACGCCGTGGCAACGCCATTAACCGTCCAGCCAAGGTGAACGACAAAATACAGGTCGAGGACGATATTGGTAACGTTGGTGGTGAGCAACATGATCAGCGGTCCACGCGCTGACTGCAGCCCCAGAAACCATCCAATCAAGACGTAGTTGAGCAGTGTTGCCGGTGACGACCAAATGCGGACGGTGAAGTACTCTGTCGCCAACATTTCTACATTTTGGCTGGCATCAATCAGCCAGAAGGCAGCTGATTGAAGTGGCCCGCCCAACGCAACCAGCGCTGCGGCCAGTAACAATGCGAAGGATGCCGCGCGCAATAATAGGTGTCGAACGCGCGCGTAGTTGTCGGCACCGAATGCTTGCGCAGTCAGGCCGGTTGTAGCCATGCGCAGAAACCCAAACCCCCAGAACACAAAACTGAAGATCATGGAGCCGACAGCTACCGCTCCAATGTACTGGGGATCGGGCAGATGACCCATGACCGCAGTGTCTACAATCCCGATCAGGGGGATAGACAGGTTGGACAAGATCATCGGCCCAGCCAGTCGCCAGACCTCATGGTGCGTTGGCGACAACCTCATTGGCTCTACCAGGGTATCGCTTGACCATCATATGCAAAGAATCCGGCGGACTTTGATGAGTCGCTGTCGGCAATCACTTTGCGCATGCCCTGCACGCTTTCAGGAGTATCGATCAAGCCGTTTGGCCCACCCATATCGGTACGTACCCAACCTGGGTGCAATTGCAGCACCACCAGGCCCTGATCGGCGTGGTCCAGTGCTACGCTTTTCATTGCCGCATTGAGCGCCGCTTTCGATGAGCGATAGATGACGCTGCCACCGGAGCCATTGTCGGCGATGCTGCCCATTTTCGAGGTGATGTTGGCTATAGTCCGTTTGTTGCTAGCCAGCACCTGCGGCATGAAAGCCTCGGCCACTTTTACTGGCGCAACAGTATTGATTCGAAGCACGTCCATCCAGGTGTCTACCGGTTGGTCGAAGGCGATGCCCTTGGGCCCATAAACGCCGGCATTGTTGATCAAGACATCAATGGGTTGGCCCGACA
>BQJN01000002.1 GCA_021604725.1 Lysobacteraceae bacterium
TACGTTTATGGTCGTAACGACCTGAACCAGGTGACAGAAGGTCTGGTTAACCTGCAGCGCGTTAGCGATGCACTGAGCGACGGTTGTATCACTGGTGCAATCGCTGGTTGTGTACCGTTGAACGTATTCGGTGGCGCCAACCTTGGTACCAACCTGGGTGGAACCATCACTCAGCCGATGCTCGACTACATCCTGTTCACCGCACAAGATTCCGGTGGCAATGATCTGCGCAACTATACCGGTAACATCACCTCTGAGTTGTTTGACCTGCCAGCCGGCCCTGTTGGCTTTGCTGCGGGATACGAGTGGCGGCAGACCACCGGTTTCGATCGGCCCGACGCAATTATCCAAACAGGCCAAACTTCGGGCAATGCTCGACAGCCGACCAATGGCAAGATCAAGGTCAAGGAGTTCTACGCCGAAATAGCCGTGCCTATTCTCTCCGGCATGACCGGTGCTGAGCGTCTTGATCTAAGTATCTCTAGCCGTCGTTCGGACTATGACACATTCGGTACCACCACCAACTCTAAAGTTGGTCTGGAATGGCAACCGTTTGGTGACTTGTTGGTACGTGGTACGGTTGCTGAAGGCTTTCGGGCGCCGTCAATTATCCAGGCATTTAGGGGTCAGGCAGACTCCTTCCCAACCCTCACCGATCCATGCAACGGCGGCGCGGCAGCGAACCCGAACCTGCCAGGTTGTGCCGGCGTACCGGCGGGTTATCAGCAAGCCAATCCGCAGATTCGCATCACGGTAGGTTCGAACCCCAACCTGATTCCCGAGACATCCGATTCATACACGTTTGGATTCATCTACAGCCCGAGCTGGGTTGATGGTTTGGACCTGACAGTTGATCTTTATCAGATTGAGCTAGACAACACGATTGGTGCCATTGGTGCCAATGTTATTCTGCAAGGTTGCGCCTCTTCCCTGGTGTTTTGCAACCTGATTCAACGTGGCCCTGCCGGCCAGGTCCTCGACCTGCTGAACGGCGGCGTGAACGCCGGTTCTGCCAAGGTCAAGGGTGTTGACTTCCTGTTGAGCTACACCTTCCCGGAAACCGACTTTGGCTACTTTAAAGCCGTTTGGGATGGGGCCTATCAGGATGAGAACTCGGTAGTCAATTTCGGCGTTGATGCAAACGGTAATCTCGCTGGTGTCTACCAGAATTTCATCGGCACCAACCAGGGTGATTTCGCTCTGGCACGCTGGAAGTCGAACATGGATCTGAACTGGAGCTATGGCGATTGGGACGCTACCTGGGGCATGCGTTACATTCACGGTCAACGTGAAGCTTGTGATGCACAAAGCTACGGTCAGTACACCTTGCCGCCGGGCGCTGCCAACGGCACTCCGTACTGTAACCTCGGCCCGGATAACACCGGTGGCACCGACGCGACCCTGCCTGGCGGTGGTCCGGACGGCGTCAACGATTTCCGCAAGCTTGGTTCAGTCACTTACCATGATGTTCAGCTCTCGTATCACGTCTCTGATTGGGATACGCGTTTCACCTTCGGCGTGAACAACATCACCGACAAGGGACCGCCAATGTCACAGACGGCGTTCGCCAACAGCTTTGACTCAACGGTTTACGAAGTACCAGGCCGTTTCCCGTACATCCGGGTAACGACTGATTTCTAATCGTCGGGTTGAAGGATTGAACCGCTAAGGTTCTGTTCGTCATGAAATGGGCGGTTTGACTCTCCCAGCCATCAGGTTGGCGCTCGATATTCTGGTTGATGTCGGGCCGTCCATTTCATATTCCGGGCTTCTCGCAAACGGGACGCAGGCCGGCCCCCAAGCGACACGTTGGCCTGTTACCCCTTCCGGGGTCTATCTTCAATTCTCAAGTCGCAATCGCGACCTCATTGATCTCCTTCTCTCATTGTGCTTATTCGCACTTGAAGCACGCGTTAGCGTGTTTTCTGTATCTGGATTCATAAGTCGCGGTTGCGACCTCTGTGCTCTCATTGTCTCGGTGGGTGAGCGGGCCATGATGTGCAGTGCCTTAACGGCACTGTGCGGCTCGCGAACGACTGCACATGGATGTGCAGGCTGGGGCTTCGTTCGAAGTTAAAAGGTCGCGCCATGGATGGCTGCTCACCCTGGCACCTACAAAGACCAATGCCGCAATCAGGTCTACGCACCAGCGTGCCAGCTCCGAAATATTGCGTTAGCAACCTCTCTGAACTCCCTGAACTCTGTGGTTCTACTTTCTTGAAACACGCGTTAGCGTGCATTCTCGATTTGGCGCTACGCGCTTCTGGATCCCGGGTCCGGGCCCGGGATGACGGTTGTGTTGGGCCTGTGGGTCAAGCCCGGAATGACGGGGGTGCAGGAGCTGCCAACCATTGTTTTTGGGCCGTATAGAACTCAACGGCATACCGCCGTCAATCGTGCGCATTTATGGGGCAGCACACTAGTCCAGAACGGGTTAATGCAACACTCTCCAAGGGAAAGGTTGTTATCGTTGACCGTTCGAGCTGCCCTTCAATGTCTTGGCCAGAATGCCTCGAAGAATATCAATCTCGCTTTTGGTCGGTCTGGCTCGACCATAAAGGCGACGCAACCTTTGCATCAAGGCCACAGGTTGTTTGGGATCAAGGAATTCGATGGCCAGCAATGTTTGCTCCAGGTGCTGGTAGAACCCCTCCATCATGTCAGCGGTGGCTGGTATTTCATCCTGCTCGCTCTTCGGCTCAGCCGGTCGAGCCTTGCCGCCCCCGCACATGGCCCACTCGTAACAGATCACCTGGACAGCGGCACCGAGGTTGAGGGATGAATAGTCTGGATTGGATGGAATGTTGATCAGCGCATGGCAGCGGCCAATTTCGTCGTTGGTCAAACCTGAGCGTTCCTGCCCAAACAGCAAGGCGACACGCCCGCCACCGGTCAACTCCTGTTGAGCCCGTGCTATGGCCTGGCGAGGATTGAGCTGTGGCATCGGAATACTGCGTAAGCGCGCACTGGTGCCCATCACCAATGTGGCTTCGGACAGCGCCTGGTCCAGCGTTTCGCAGACATTTGCCGCTGCCAGCACGTCGTCGGCGCCGGAAGCGCGTGATGTTGCCTCAGCCGATGGGAAACCATTTGGTTCGACCAAGGTCAGTTTGTGCAGCCCCATGGTTTTCATGGCGCGGGCGGCGGCACCGATATTTCCTGGGTGGGTGGTGCGAACCAGTACCACCTGCAGCGCGTCGTCCAATGTAGAATGCGTTTCTTGCATGACCTTGGTCAGTCTCATCGTGGGCCTTGGGTCGTATATGATAGTCACTACACAGGGAAGTGGGTGATGTGAATGTGGAGTTGAGTGACAGATGTTCAAGAACCTGTTGCGGCGACGAGTGTTTCAGGTAGTCGGGATTTATCTCGGTGCCTTGTTCGCGCTGCTCGAATTTACCGGCCTGATTGTTGAGCGCTACGGCCTCACTGACAACCTGATCGATTTGGTATTGATTGGACTGCTGTCAATGCTGCCCACCGTCATTATGGTCGCTTACTACCACGGGGCACCTGGCAAGGACGAGTTCAATCGTGTTGAGAAGGTCGGCATTCCGGTTAATGCCTTGGCCACGGTTGCCTTGTTGGCGGTGCTCACTCAAGGGCAGCAGGTCAGCGCCACCTCTGAAACCAGGACGGTCACCGATGAGCATGGTCAACAATTGGTCATGGAGGTGGCCAAGGAAAGTTTCATCCAGTCGGTCAATATTTACTTCCTGGACAATCAAAACCTGGATGAAGATGAGGCCTGGCTCAGTTACGCATTGCCCACCTTGATTGGTGAAAGCCTGGGTCGCGACTCCTTTGTAGACAGCAAAACAATTTATGGGCACTTCAATGATGGCCCGTACTGGCGTATTCGGCGGGCCGGCTACGCCGATGCCTTGAATTTGCCATTGACGCTGCAGCGACAACTGTCAGAGGAGTATCACTCAGACTATTTCGTTCGTGGGCACGTCGGTCAGGACAATGATCAGTACGTCGTCGCAATCGAACTTTACGAGACCGAAACTCTGGATGCCGTTGGCCAGGCCGAGTTTCGAGGAAGCGATATTTTTGCTCTGGTCGATGAAGCGATTCCGTACCTGAAAAACCTGGTCAATGTTCAGCGCGCATCGTCGCTGAGCGTTGACAAACTGAAGAGTTCCGAATTGGTGACAGCGTCGCTGCCAGCGCTCCACGCGTTAATCGAAGGTCGCAATGCGCTGTTGTTTTACAACGACGCCGATGCGGCCATTGCCCATTGGCAAACAGCCATCGAATTGGATCCACAGTTGGTGCAGGCGCATATGGACTTGTCACGTACCTACGCACAGCAGGGCGACTTTCAGGGTGCTTTGACGTCTTTGCAGCATGCGCTGCAGCATGCGCACAAGATGACCGATCAGCAGCAGATTATGGCCCGTGCATTTCGCTATGAATTGCAGGAAGAGCCCGAGATGGCCCTGGGTGTTTATGAAATGTGGGTTCAGTTGTACCCGGATCGCCCTGAGCCACACTTTGCACTAGGTTGGCACTTGATGCAGCGTGGCGGTATGGAGGATTTTGGCGCTGCGGTCGAGTCTTTTGAAACGTCACTGCAACTGGACCCGACTCAGGAATGGGCGGTGCTGCAAATCGCCAATCTATTGCTGGCCATGGGCAGGGAAGAGGAGGCCACTGAACGTTTCAAGCAATACCATGAGCTAAGGCCCAATCAGTACTTGCCGTTGGTGGCGATTGGTGACATCAAGTTGTCGCGAGGCGATTTCGAAGGGGCCAGAGTAGAGTATGAGAAAGGGGCAGTGGCCGAAAGTCAGATGGTGACACCGGTGCTCCGATTGGCGCAGTTGGCGCTGCGCCAGGGCAATGTCAGAGGCAGTCGCAACCGCATCGACGACGCCAGTTTCGTTGCCCAGGCTCCCCGACAGCAGGCATCGTTGCTGCACCAGAAAATTCTCTTCTTGCGACAGATGGGCCGACCGAAGGAAGCCTGGGATCTGGTGGCGCAATTGATTGAGACTCGACGTCAATACGGCTCAGCGGTCGATCTGACCATCGAGGTCATTGCCGAATATGTGGATCTAGCCGTTGAAGCGGGCAAAACCGAAGAAGCGTTCGCATTGCTTGAGACCGACTCGCAGCAGTATCAAGGCCCGCTTGCGGCGATTGGACAAGTCGGGTACATCTCCTTGTACCTTACGCTGGAGCAGCCTGAACAAGCGGCCCCTCATATCGACGCGGTCGAAGCACTGCTAAATTCAACCGCGGAAAATGCCTTCATGTATCGCGTCAAACTGGCGCGTGGCATGCAGGCCAGGTTGCATGGTGAGTTTGATCTGGCAATAGACTACCTGGAGCAGGCGAAAAACCTGGTGACGCGGTCAATGTACGCAGTCAACCATATCCAGGACCGAGCCTGGATCGAAACCCTGTTGGCCGACACGTTATTGGCCGCGGGAGAACCACAACGAGCAAAAGAGGTCGCGGCAGGGGTCATGGTTTCCTGGCCTTACCACACCCAGGCCAACCTGGTTTATGCACGGGCTTCTGAGCAATTGAGCCAGTTTGAAGATATGGCGATGGCGATGCAGCGTCTCGATGCCATGTGGGTTGACGCCGAGCCGGACCACCCGTTGTCCACTCAGTTGGCAGCATTGAAGTCTCGGCATAGCAGTGTCGCGGGCGCTGCGACGATGAGTCACTAAGGAACTGGGATAACAGTCCACAATCGAAGCAAAGCGCCCAAATACGTGTTTTCGCTGGCTTTCGGCTGGCCAGTGGCTATAATCGGCACCCCTTCGCAACAATCGAATCTTTAGGGTACAGACACCATGCGCGATCCGGCCGTCAATATCGCCGTCAGTGCGGCACGCAAAGCCGGGCGCACGATACTTCGCCTGATGAATCGGCGCGACAGTTTGTCGGTAGCCGAGAAGCAGCGTCACGATTACGTATCAGAGGCCGATCGAGCCGCTGAGGCGGAGATCATCTACGAGATTCAACGCCATTTCCCAGACCATGGGTTTTTGGCGGAAGAGAGCGGCGCGCAAGGCAATGACCAGTATCAGTGGATTATCGACCCACTGGACGGTACCGCAAACTTTCTTTACGGCATTCCGCATTTCTCAATTTCGCTGGCCCTTCGGGCGGAAGGACGAATGGTGGTGGCGGTGATCTATGACCCGGTCAAGGAAGAGTTGTTTACGGCAACGCGAGGCAGTGGTGCATTCCTCAACGACCATCGGATCCGAGTAGGCCGTTGTACTGGTGTCAATGGCGCAATACTGGCTACCGGCTTTCCGTTTCGAAACCCCGACGGTATGTCAGATTACCTGGCTCGTTTCGGAAGGCTGTTTGACGCCGGATGTCAGGACATGCGCCGGGCCGGCTCAGCAGCACTTGATCTGGCCTACGTCGCCGCTGGAAGAGTGGACGGTTTCTGGGAATCCGGGCTCAAGCCATGGGATATTGCAGCTGGGTCCCTTCTGGTCAGAGAAGCGGGCGGTACGGTGATGGACTACTCCGGTGGAACGGGCTATCTGGACAACGGCGACATCGTTGCCGGAAACCTTAAAGTCGCCACCAATATCGTGCGTTGTCTAGGGAAGCTCTGATTAATTCGAATATGACTCTGGCCTACAGAGCAGTTCGCAATCGAGGCTTTACTTCGAAAGCATGCTCACTGCCTGGTGAGAAGGAATAACGAAGAGTGCGGGCTACTCTGCAGGCCCCGTAGGGCTTGGCCTGAAGCGCACATCTGCGTTGTTCCATCCCTTGCCAAGGGTGAGCCGGATTCCGAGCGAGTGCGCCAAGGCACTCGATCCCGGCGAACGACCCATCAGGGAGGGTGGGGCTGGGGGTGCTACGGAGCGATAACGTTGCGCCATGGATGGCAACTCCGAGCATTCCAATGAAATTCCCACTTGGGTAACGAGCGACTGCAGCTGCCGTCCATGGCGAAGTGATCGAGCCTCAATGTAACCCCGGCCCAGCCATCCCTGGCTGGTCGTTCGCCACCTGCAGCGTGCCAAAGGGCACCCTGCATTGACGGTGGCTCACCCTAGCAGCTGCACGCTTCAGGTCAAGCAGAGCCGCATTCGAATTAATCAGAGCTTCCCTTGCCACGCCGCCCAAGCCTGCCGACGCGTAACAATCTGTGAAATCCGTGCTGGCAGCGGCACGTGCCAGGGAGGCGCGTTACAATGCTGTCATGACGCAGGAGATTCATGCGCAATGGAGTCTGCTGATTGACCGTTCGGTAATCGGCTGCTGCCTTGCGCGCGTCCTTAATGTCTTCATCATCGCCGCTTCGGCATTGTTGCTTCCTGCCCCTGGCCTGGCCGGCGACTCACTGGTCATCGGACGTGTCTCCAGCGATCCTGCGCGTGATGTGCAACGTATGCAGCCCATGGTCGACTACGTCGCCAGCAAGTTGCAGCGTTTCGGAATCGAAAAGGGCGAGGTTCTGGTCGCTCAAGACGTTGACCAATTGCACCAGTATCTCGAGCAGGGTCGGATTGACTGGATCACCGAAACTGCGGCCATCGCTTTGGAGTTGGCTGAGGGGCGGAAGTGTCAGGTGATGTTGCAACGAGCCAGGGAAGGGGCTTTGCAGTACCACGGCGTTATCGTCGTTCGCGAACACAGTGAAATTCATTCGCTAGCCGATTTGGTCGGTCACCGTATTGCTTTCGAAGATCCTGGCTCCACCTCCGCTTATCATTTGCCTGCTGCGCTCATCGTCAATGAAGGGTTGCAGCTGGAATTGTTGTCGACACCTCGAGAGGCGGTTCCTGCCGGCAGGATAGGCGCTGTGTTCTCCAGTGGAGAGCTCAATTCATCAATCTGGCTGGAACGCGGCCTGGTTGACGCAGCAGCCTTCAGCAATCTGGACTGGAGTGATCCTTGGGATGTTCCAAAGGCTCACCGTAGCGAGTTTCGGATTCTAGCCAGAACCAAGCCTGTACCACGCAATCTGGAGCTGTTTAGAACTGACCTGGGTCCAGATGTCGTGGCGGCCATGCAGCAAGTGTTACTGCAGGCGGCCAACGATCCTGCCGCAAAGGAGGCTATGGATCGCTTTAACCGCACTACCGAGTTTGCATTGCTAACGGATCAAGACTGGAACCTGTTGAACACACTGCGCCAGGAAATGGTCAAGGCAGGTACCGCACCGTGAGGTTCGGATTGACAGCCAAGTTTGCGTTGACGCTGGTTGCGCTGGTGATCGCCACGGCGTTGTCGATTAGCGCGCTTTGGTACAACCAGAGCCGGACCGCGTCCACCGACCTTGCCAACATCGGCCTCAACGCGCTGGAACAGCAGTCCATGGAGCAAGCCATGGGTGAAGCTCAGATGCTGATCGCGATGCTGGCTGATGCCTTGGTCAACGAAGTCTACTACTACGATATGCAGCATATCGCCGAGTTGGTGACAGCCGTTGATTCCCTGCCAAACGTATCGTATGTGCTGGTATTCGACAGTGAGGGCAAGATCCTGCACGACGGGCAGGAACGCATCCCATCGTTTGGTCAGCCGATGACCGATCCATTTGGCGAGACTGCTGCAAACGCTGAGGAAACGGTTCATCAGTGGTCGAGCGACACATTGGATATCGCCGCGCCGTTGATGCTCGGTAATGAGCGGATTGGCGGTGTGCGTCTAGGTGTTTCACTGCTGCCGTTGGTTCAGGGTGTTCGCGAGGCGCGACTGCAAGTTGAGCAAGAGACCGCTGCGGGCTTCGAGCGTCACTTCGAATCAGCCATGTTCATGTTGGTGGTGCTGGTGGTGTTGGCCTGCGTTGTCGCTGTCGTTGGAGCCAGGCAAATGCAACGCCCAATCGCCCGTCTGGTCGAATACGTTTCGCAACTGCAAGCCGGTCATCTGGGCGTCAAGATCGACTCACAACGCAGTGATGAGATTGGTGACTTGATTCGAGCCTTTTCTTCGATGAGCCAGAACTTGCGGCGAAAGAACCGAAGCATCAGGCACATGGCCTACCACGATAGCTTGACCGGTTTGCCGAATCGTTTGATGTTCAGGGAACTGCTCGACGAGACCATCGCTGCCGATCGCCTGCGCCGCAGCAATATAAGTTTGCTGTTCATTGACCTGGATGATTTCAAGAGGGTAAACGACACACTCGGTCATGACGCCGGGGATGAGATGCTCAAGCAATTCTCTGAACGACTGAAATCTACGGTACTGGGTCGTTTTGTCGAAGAGAATCCCGAAAACGAGTGTCAGTCCGCAGTGGCACGGCTCGGCGGCGATGAGTTTATTGTGATGCTGGCGGCACCCGATGCACGTGAGTCTGCGGCCAATTTGGCCAGGCTGTTGCTTTCAGAGTCCAGTGACCCCTACGTCGTTGGCGGCAAAAGTGTATTCATGTCAGCGAGCATTGGAATTACCGTCTATCCAGATGACTCGGTCACGGCCGATTTCCTGTTGAAAAACGCAGACATCGCCATGTACCACGCCAAGATTCGTGGCAAGAACAGCTTTGCATACTTTAGCTATTCAATGACCGCGCAGGCTGACGAACGCTTGTCTCTGGAAAACGATCTACGTGACGCGCTTGACCAGAACCAACTGGAACTGCACTTTCAGCCTATCGTTAGCATGGAGAGCGGCAAGATTGCGGGCGTTGAGGCCCTGGTGCGATGGCAACACGCAATTCGCGGCGAAGTGCCACCCGATATTTTCGTCCCGATTGCCGAAGAGTCCGGGCTGATCGATCGGCTTGGCGAATGGGTGCTGGATCGAGCTTGCAACACCTGCAAAGACCTGATCGATGCAGTAGCACCTGATTTCTACTTTGCGGTGAACCTTTCAGGGCGCCAACTGCGTCGCGCCGATGTCCCAACGATGGTGGCAACAACGCTTGAGCGCTACGACCTCAACCCGAGTCAATTGGTGTTGGAACTGACAGAGAGTACCCTGCTGGAGGATGAGGAAGCGGCATCAGTCACGCTGCGTGATATACGAGCCACCGGTGCTCGGGTCTTCCTGGATGACTTTGGTACCGGCTTTTCTGGCTTGAGTCATCTGCGACAGGTGCCTGTTGATGGGGTCAAGATCGATCGCTCTTTCGTCTCTGGTCTGCCCGCTGACCCCGATGATGTGGCGATCGTCGCCGCGATCATAGCGATGGCCCACTCCCTGGGCATGACGGTGACAGCCGAGGGCGTAGAAAGAACCGAACAACGTGCCATGTTGCGTGATCGAGGTTGTGACAGCGCTCAAGGCTTCCTGTTTGGAGAAGCCATGTCGGTCGTCGATTTGCGTCAATGGCTGACCCATAGCGCGCAGCGACAACCCGGGGCTGAGATCGCCTGACAGCGGCTTTTGCGGGCACTATGATCTTGGGCATGAGCGTGACGCCTTTGGCGTGCGTTGCGACCAAACGTGACTTTGCGCACTCGTCAATTCCGCCCAATTGGCACAACATATCCCTTTGTTAAAGTTCAATATCGGATCATTCGATGCGACGGGAGACGTTCATGCTACGCCGACTAATCATTCTCATTACCACGGCCTTGTTTCTCGGTAATGTCAATGCCCAAGAGCCTTATCCGGATCAGGTCTTGATGGCCAAAGCGGTCAAGTCCTACCAGGACGGATTCCCGCGTGACACCAGAGACAAGATGCAGCAGGCCGCGCGGTGGGGCAACAAGGATGCGCAACTTACTCTGGCCACCATGTACTACACCGGCGATGGGGCCAAAAAGGACCTGAAGACGGCCTATGCCTGGGCTGCACTGGCTGCCGAGCGTGGTGCCAGCAGACCAATGGCTGTCCGCGAGCAGATCGGGTCCGAGCTTTCGGCTAAAGACCTTGACAAGGCCAAAGCCCTGCACGCCGAAATGCGCGAAGAATACGGTGATCATGCTGCCTTGGTTCGCCGGGAAAGATGGGCGCGTAACAAGAGAAACAGCGTGACCGGTTCACGCGTTGGTTCGGGCGCCAACACGGTACGAATCTATGAAAAGAGCGACCAGGGCGGTGTTGGCAATACGCCGGAGGCCACCGGCACTAGTTATCGCGAACATCTGGACTCCTACGTGCAGGAGCTCCGCGATGTAGTCACTGAAATTGACTACGGCGATCTGGAAGTGATTGAGCCGGAGAGTAATTCTCAATAGCCGATGGTGGCTATCCGAAGCCTGTCGGGATACAAGGACGTATCACTTGATTGAAGATGCGCAGTTTTCAGATCAGGGTGACACGAGGTCGCCTTGATCTTGCCGATTCACGGCTCGGCGCTATCGTTGAAGATCAAGTCAAACTCGCCCAACCAGTGTTGCAATAAATTGCTGAGCGCTTGTGGTGCTTGTGTTGTCGCGCCGCCGCCGGCCTGATTGACTGTGTTTACGCCATGGCAACCGTCGCAAACACGTATCTCACCGGCCTGGAATGTAATCCAATAGCGCTCTCGAACGACCGGCTCACCATCCGCGGCGGTGGTTTGCCATGCCATTGCGCGGCGCGCTGGTACAAACAGCGCAACAGAGCCATCCGCAGCGACCGGCTGACTGCCCAGCGGGGCTGACGGGTCAACAGGAGGGTTATGCATGGTCGCCACCGGGTCATGCAATTCGTGTGCGATGACACGACGGCCAGGGCTGGGGTCATCTACGCCACCGATGCCGCGCGTCTGGTCGCCCTGGAAAACCTGCATATCAGATACGGTGTAAACCGTGCCGCCAGCGCCGATAGTGCTGTGGCTACTGCCAGCAACCTGCAAATTAAAGGGCTGTTGGCGATCGGCGTCATCGCGGGCAGTAACATCTCGTACCGCTAAAACGCCCAGCTGGTTGGCGCGCAGCCAGTTGCTAAAGCTCACCGGGTCGATGCCGAGGTCAGCGAACAGTTGTTGATCCTGCGGCTCGATCTGATCCTGCGTATCGGGTGCGATCGATCGGGCAACGACTTCGACCGGGCTCAGTTCCCACAATGGACCGGTGTAGCTGACCAGAACATCTGGATCGTAGTAAGAGATGGTCTCAACGATGCCACTGGTCAGTTCAGTGCCTGGAACACGATAGCCACCGGATTGATCCAGCCAACGCAAGCGGAAATCGTACCTGGGATCAGGGTTTGCACGCGTGCCATCATTGTTCGCGCCTCGAGTCTCGGCGGTATGGGCTGCCAGCCAGTGTCCTGTGCTCAACACCAGAGGGTCGCGAAAATGTCCCGGGTGTCCTGGCGGTGGCGTATCACCGTCACCTACCACGGTGTTGGAAAGGGGGTCGGTAATGTAGGTAACGACGGCATCATCAGGGTTGGCACCGAGCTCGCCATTCAAGCCGATAATCATTCCTGATGCATGTGTGTTGAACTCGGGGGCGTCAACGCCAATAAAGTAGCCAGGTTGCGCCGGGTGTTCCTGAATTTGAAACATGTTCAAGATCGAGTTCGGGTTGGTGCGGCCGGAAACAGAGGCGATGAATTCCGTCAAATTGTTGTCGTCGTTCAATGACCGGTTGAAATAGGTATGCAGCTCGTGGCGACCCAAATGGTTTAGCACCTCCTCGGCTGTACCATTTTGATTCAACTGCCAAGGGAAGAAATGGTTGATGGTATGGCCTTCGAGGTTGGTGCCAGCCAGGGCGCCTGTTTCGGATGGCCGAGGCTCAGGAAATACCTCGTAGGTGGTTTCGCTCACCGCGGCGTCAGCTTCCTCGGAAGCATAGTCAAACGTGCCATAGGGATTGCCGTCATAAGCCTGCTGGTCGCGCTGCAGATGATCCCAGCGCGTAAAAATCACGCGTCCAACGCTATCGATGATTGGATCGAAGGAGCCTGATGGCGAATGCTGCAACAAGAACAGGTCGCCGGACTGCGGATCGAGGCTCCAAAGCCCGGTGTTGGTCTGCGTTGATTCGTACTCATCGTGTTGAGGGTACAAATGGCGACGCCCGTCCCGAGGGCGGTCAGAGACAAAGATGATGCGGCCATCGGAGGCATAGACAGGGGCAACGTTGTTGTAGTCGCTTGGCTGGTTGGCGACCGGCGTGATCGATACGGTCTCGCCTTGTCCAAAGCCGGTGATTTCGTAAATTTGCCAGTAGTATTGTTCCCACTCAAACTGTTCCGGTGCGCCGGTGACCATGGAAAACAGTGCTTTTGTTCCCGACCAGTGCACTGCCGGGTCGCGAACCGCAATGGCATTGTCATCCTGGTGGCCGACCACGCCGAAGCCCGCTTCAGCCGTCAGATTTCTGGTGGTGCCGTCGCCATAGCGAATCCACAGATCTCCGCCTCGGCCAACCGCGCCCATGGCTCCCGAATGGTTTGCAAAGGTCGAGCCAATGGTGGCGAAGTCATCGGCGATAGGGAACTGGGTCACGAACATCACCGGGTTCGGTTGCCCCGATCCCGCCAGTAAGGCACTGGCCAGCAAGCAGGTGGAAATCATCATAGTCAACAATCCGTGCTGGAATCTGCGTTCAAGGCTAATGCCGTGATGACACTGGTATCGTGATGTGCCCCGCAAAAATCAAACAAGTACACATGTGCGAATTGCCTTCGCCTTCGAATGTGGCCATAACGCTCCATGTCATCCGGGCCGTTCCACTACAGTGATCCCGGACCGTTCCAATACTTTC
The DNA here is from genome assembly GCA_021604725.1 of Lysobacteraceae bacterium. GTDB lineage: Bacteria > Pseudomonadota > Gammaproteobacteria > Xanthomonadales > BQJN01 > BQJN01. The sequence goes on from BQJN01000002.1 coordinate 13,593, forward strand.
ATCCTTGGGCCGTTCTAGTTCGTCATCCCGGGCCTGACCCGGGATCCAGAAGCGCGTTGCGCCTTGAATTGGATAGAGCGCGTCCACAGTTTACGTTTCTGGACCAGCTCGACCGGTCCACGGATGGACCGGCATTTTCAAGCCATTGAAAATGAAGAACTTTCATAACCACGCTTCTGAAAGTTCGTGTCCGCGTTAGCCATGGATGGCTAATCGTGGACGACCTCTAGATAAGCACAATGAGAATATGAGGTATATGAGGTCGCGTTGCGACTTCTAAGATAAGAACGATTTAGGGAATTTTACCTTTCGGTTTCCAAAGCAGCCCAGGGGGCTGCCTCATCCCCCTCCTTCTCTCATTGTTCATCCTTCTTCTCGCGACAGCGGGCTTTCAGATGCGTCAGCAATACTGGCTCCCAAAGATGGATTCCCGGTCAAGGCGGGGTGAAGCGAACCAAGGGCGAATGCCCAATTGCGAAGTATTCTGTACTATCTGTCTTTGTCGATGAACCTGCGGAGTCTGTTTATGAACGCCAATGTTTTTAAGCCAGCGACGGCATTGCTGGTGGTAGCTGCCTTGAGTACGTCTGTCTGGGCGTCATCGCCGAATCTGCCGCAAACCACGGCAGAAGGGCTGGTGCGTGTCGATAGCCAGCGAATCGAAGCGCTCTATCACGATCCGGACGCTGACCTGACCCACTACACCGCCATTCGCGCGCTGGCGCCTCAGGTCAAATTTAAAAAGAACTGGTTGCGGGACACTAACCGTGGCTCCTTGCGTCGGGTCACCCATAGCGACATGGAACAGATACGGGCTGACGTCGAGGCTGTTTTAGCCGAAGTGTTCACCGCCGAGCTTGAGAATCAGGATCGCTTCGAAGTGGTGACGGAGCCGGGTGACAACGTGCTGGATCTGCAAGTGGCAGTGATCGATCTGGATGTGAATGCGCCGGATGTGAACACCATCAGCAACATTCGTACGTTTACCAAATCTGCAGGAACGGCAACGTTGATCATCGAAATGGAGGACTCAACGTCGGGAGATCTATTGGTGGTTGCCGCCGATCGTCGTGAGGCGCGTGATAATTTGCACATGGAGTGGGCAACCAAAACCTCGATTTCGGCTGAAGCTCGCCGCTTGTTCAAGCGCTGGGCAGACCTGCTGATTGCGGCATTGCGCGAAGTGCCATCAGCGACCGACTGAGCCAGCGCTCACCAAACGAAAGATAGATTCTCGGTCAAGCCGGGAATGACGGTGTTGACACGTCGTCCCGGGCCGTTCCAATACTTTCATCTTGGGCCGCTCTAGTTCGTCATCCCGGGCTTGACCCGGGATCCAGAAGCGCACTGCGCCCCAAAACTAAATAAGCACAATGAGGATATGAGGTTAATGAGGTCGCGTTGCGACTTCTAAGACAAGTTCCTCGGAAGAAAGAACTAGAGTCCGGTTGGTTTCCAAGCAGCCCAGCCGGGCTGCCTCATCCCCCTCCTTCTCTCATTGTTCATCCTTCTTCTCGCGACAGCGGATGTTCAGTCCGGGAACTGCTCACAATGGCCGTAAATCGAAAACGTGTAACCGTCACCGGTAATCGACATGGTCAAGTTTCCATCCTCAGCAGCGATCGCGCCGGACCAGGATAGAACGCCGTCAGCGCCGGCGATCAGCCATCCACCTTCCGGGCTCTCCGAATATTCGATTGGCGTGACCCTATCAATGCCAAGCGCGGTGATCTTCTTGGCTTTGAGATCGACCTTGGCGAAGCTGGCCAGGCCAATTTCCTTGGGCAAAGCGGCGTCACAGCCGTCGATCTCGTCACATTCGAAGACATGACGCGGAGCGCAAATAAATGGCTCATCGCCGTTCAAGGCAGCGAGGCTGGTCATCGGCAAGGCAAAGGCAAGTAGCAATACGGGGAATTTCATCGACATCTCCTTTAGCTAACGGTGTAGCCACGACCTTCGAGACAAACCTTGTTGGCTGCGTCGAATGACGATTGCATTTGTTGATACCAGGCCCCTGTTTGTTGGTTGTACTGGTTTTGCTGGGCGCTTTTGGCCGCGTATTCACGTTGGCGCCGAACGCCGCCAACCAAGCCGCCGATGGCTGCGCCTTTCCAAGCGCCGTCACTACCGTCCACGATGCCGCCGATGATGGCGCCACCAACTGCGCCACCTCCCGCACCGGCGGTCTGCGGTGGGCCACCGGTGGAAGGACCAGGCGGGGCGGGTGGTGGGTTATGCGGGTCGTAGCCGGACTGGCTTACCGCCCAACCATGACATTGTGCTTGATCTTGTGCTTGTTGTTCGGGCGATTGACCGTTGGCCGGGTAGACATAGACGGCGGCGAAACTAGCCGACGCTGTGGCCAACAACAATACAGAAACTAATGCGAGCTTGTTCATATCGATGTCCCCAAGAATGGAAGGAAACGCGAAAAAGGCGGTGCGAATCCGCCCTATTATTTCAGCTGTTACACTTGTCCCCACACATACTAACTAATGGTCTACGGAGACGCCAATAATGAAAAGATTGATCGTTAGCGTGTTGTTCCTCAGCGCAACACAGCTGTCAGCGCAAACGGTTTATGACACCACGTTCGGTATTAGTGGGGGCGTTTTCTTCCCGGAATTGGACACCGTGCTGCGTGTTGATGACGGCGATTCCGACCTTGGCACCGAGGTATCGCTTGAGGGTGATCTGAGGTTTGATAGCAGCGACCAGATTGCGCGTTTCGAACTGTTTTGGCGACCCGCGCAGAAACACCGAATCAGTATGGAGTACTACGCAATCAATCGAGACACCAGCTGGGTGCTGGATGCCGACTTGGAGATTGGCGAAACAGCTTACCCGGTCGGCACGCAAGTGAGCTCCAATTTTGATACCAGAATCATTCCATTTATTTATGAGTATTCGGTCTATCAGACAGCAGATACAGAAGTGGGTCTTGGCGGCGGGTTTCATTGGATCGATCTGGAGTTCGGGATTCGCGCATCGGGCACGTCATTGGAAGAGTTTTCTAGTGTCAGTGGCCCACTGCCCCTGGTGGGATTCAGCGTTGATCATCGGTTTGCCGAGCGCTGGATGTTTCGCGGAACACTGCAGGCGTTTAGCGCATCGGTCAACAAGATCGATGGAACCATCGTCTCTGCCAGAGCCGGCGTAGACTATCAATTCACTCCGACGTTTTCGCTGGGTCTGGGGTATGATTTGTTCGACCTTGACGTCGAACTGCGAAAGAACAGCTGGAAGGGTCGGGTCAGCTACGATTACAACGGCTTTAACCTTAGAGCGGCACTAACTTGGTAGAGCGGACTCCGTCTAGCTTCCCTTGCTATGATTGAGTCTCGTTCGATTGGCTAAATTCGCGAAACCCATGATCTGTCGTCGTCTATGTCTTTGTCTGTTGTTGTGGATGCCCCTAGGTGCGCACGCCTTTGAGCAGGACTCGCACTACTATTTGCGTTTTGGCTTGTCGCTGGCTGCCTGCTTCAATTGGGATGAAGCACACCTGATCGCCAGCGGCGACTGGGGGATGGATGAAAACGGCTCTACTCACGCCGAAATGAACCCTGTGCAGACCACCAACAAGACCCAGTTCCACGCCTTCGGCCATTCAGATGCCAGATTCCGAGAGCTGTGGTTGAGGTCGCTGGATGAACAGGATCCACAACTTCGGTTGGTCAAGCTCGGCCAGTTCATGCATTTTCTCGAGGACTGGGAGTCGCATGCCGGCTATGGCATTCGCATGGGGCATGCCAGAGATACCTTCGCTGGCCGTGACCCGGATTCGTTGGGCAACAACCTGGCAAAGAACTATCGCATGGTGCAGTCCGCTTTGGACCACCTGCTGGCGACCTGTGAAGACCTCGGTCGAACCGAGAATCGCGATCGGGTGCTGGTCGAACTGATGCTGGCACTGGTTGAGGATGGCTTGATCGAAGACCTGTACGAAAACAGTGAGGCGGACTGGAAAAAAGGCAAGCTGGGTGGGTTTCGGCCCGATGGCCCGGAAATCAAGAATACAAACAAGGCGCGAATCGAGCAGATGATTGCCGAGCGCGTAAGTGGCAGGGATGACAAGGGCGTTCCAGGGCACTTCCAGCCGGGAAGTGAGGATCGCGGCATACCGCCTTCGTTGGCGATTCCCTTCAACGAAAAGGGCGAGGTGATCACGCGCACCCGAGTGGCACAGGCGATGAATCGCTGGGCCAACTCGTCAGATCCAGCGCCGGATGTGGTGTTGAGCCTGGACGATGCCCGAGGCTATTACCGTCGCAGCGGCACCACGCAGAAGGGTGGTTGGCGAGTCAAGATCACAGCCAGCAACAGTGGTGAGCTGCCTAGCCCGGCCGGGAATGTTGATGTGCTGGTGGTCGACTCCGATCAGGAAGTAGTGCTGGCGGAAGCTACGACCCCATTGCCCGTGTTGTCACCCGGTGACAACACGCTGCTAACCATAGATGTTCCTTACAGCGGCCCGCCCGAGCCGGATGTGATCGTCGGAACCTTTGCCAGGGTCGGCGGCTTCAGCGCCATGAACGATGAAGACTGGCTGATGCTGGGCGACGCAGAATATGACGACCCTGATGTACCAATCACCACTGATCTGGACCCACCGGTCACTGATGGCGACTATGACGTCAATCTGGTGGCCGACCCCGAGTTCCACTTCATTGGCGATATGGCTTGTCTCGTGGTTCAGGTCATGGTCGAGGGTGGTGACTCCACTGAGCACCTGGACCAGGCCATGTACGAGCTGGTCGCCGGTGAAGATCGATTGGTGCCCTACGCCGATGTTGAGAGCTACTGGAGTGCATTTTCTACACCTGCCAACCTGGTGGCAGGCAAAGCCATCAGTTGTTACCGACCGGGCGAAGATACACGTCAATTGCTTGACGGCAAAGCACTTGATCAGGTGAGCGTTTCTTTGCACATCGAGGTCGATGGTGAAGCCCCCACCGTCCTTGAACAGCCCATTTCACCAGAGGCGGCCCAGCGATTGTTTTCGATGGCACAGGAAGACTGAGATAAATCCCCCACTCACGGAGTTGGCAAGCTCATCAAAAATCAGCGCTTCGGGGTTGACTTGTTTGGCTGCCACAGGTTTAATACGCGGCCTTCCGACCCCAATGCCCAGGTAGCTCAGTCGGTAGAGCAGTGGATTGAAAATCCTCGTGTCGGTGGTTCGATTCCGCCCCTGGGCACCATCCTTTCATCATGTGCTAGAGCCGCGACGAAACGCCAATGCTTCGTACGTAGCGCTGTGGGCGGAATCGAACTGCGTGGGGTGCTCCGCGAATTGGTTGGGTGTTGGATTGGATCCGTGGTGCCACCAACCGTCCATGGTAGCCACCCGGCCTGCACGTCCATGTGCAGGCGTTTGTCCGCCGCAGAGTGCCTTGGGGCACACCGCACTGATGGCGGCCAAACCCCTGGGCACCATTCCTTTGGCTCCTGATACTCATCACTTCGCAGTGGTACGTTCGTGCTTCGGCTTGTCAGGCTGTGGGTGAGCCGGATCCACCAGAACGAGTGCCTTTAAGGCACTCGGTCCCGGCGAACGACAAGAACTATTGCGCTTTGAACCGGACAGCAAAAGTCTTGCTGTTCGAGCTCATTTGCAACCAGTACCGCGGGAAAAACAATGGGTTCCTTTGCTGTGTTTTCGGCCTAATGAAGGATCGCAATATTGGCAGCAAGAATACGGTCAATGGCCAAGTGGGATTGCTAAAAATTGCCAAAAAATAGCTAACATTGAGCGGCCGTCGCGAACACCTGAAATGAGAATGGCGGGCTAGTTGGTGACGGGCTTGGTTACACCTTTCAAGAGAAACCTGAGGGCCTTTGGGGTCGCCGGCAATCAGGTTTGGAGTCCTTGCCACAAATGGCAGCTCAGTCTTTGGGGGCGGCAGGAGACGGTTTTGGTCGTAGAATTTTCCCCGGTTCTAAGGGGTTTGTATTGGCCCCTTGATCGGGCGAATCAATCTTTCGAACTGGTGTTGCTGGCCGTTGTTTTTTCGTCTTACTCACCTTTGATTTCCTCTACTTTGTAAAACTCAATCCATCGGACGTCCTTAGCCGGAATCAGTATGTCACGGGCCCTCAACTGCGTTTCGCTACCGTCACCGCTAACCCACGCAGCCTCTGAGACGTCGAAATGTCCTTCGTCAGGTGTAGGCGGCCAATGCAACACAAAGCATAGCAGCCTTTTACCATTTTCCAAGTGAAGTAGGACATACCCATGCGAGTCCATGAAACGACCATACCAAACCGAATGGTACGACGTTTCTCTCGTAACACTTCGGCTGCGGGCAAGCCGATGAATATAGTCGTTGTTTGCAGCATGTGCGAAAAGCAGTCCTAGACAGAGCCCCCAAAGTACGGAAGAAACCAGAGTTGATGTCTCCGTCCAGGGACCAAGTATCACCCATCGACCCAAGAATAGGGCGATGCCCTCAGTAAGCTTTATGACTACCTGAACAAAGAGCGTGTAGATCAGGGCTTGGATGACATCAGCGAATTGAGACTCTGAGCGATAGGCCGTTAATCCCCGGAAGACCCACAGCACCAGAAAACCAGGAAGAAGGTATTGAAGTATGTCGATTAGGCCTTCAGATAGGTGCGCCATCGTAGTAGGGACTTGTTATCCAATAATCACCAACTATGCTATATGTATAACTACATTTCACGCAATTGTAGCTATAGGGTTTGGAATCGATGACCCCACGTTCGACCGATGACCAGCTGCGCGCTGCCGACGCTATGGTCGGCAAAGCCATACGTGCCTTTAGCGAACTTGAGGTCGAATTGCACTTGTGTCTTCGCGAGTTCCTGCCTCTTGAGTCATACGAACACCTCGCAAAAAAGAGGCATCTTTCCATACCGATACTGACATCCGTCGTGTACGCGATGGTCTCAATAGATGTAGCAAAGTTGGAGCCCGTCGACCGAGAGCAGTTAGAGACCGACTTACGCGCGTGCTTGGATGAAATAGAAAGCCTATCGAAAACCCGCAACAAATTGGCTCACAGTCCAGTATCAATCTGGCAGAACTCTGGGTTATTCCCTAGGAGCCGTTACGATGGCGTCGGTATATTTCGCAGCGCAAATGGTAAGGAGCTTCAATTGGATCTGACTAGTATAGAAACGTTCGCTTTGGCAACAGTTGAAGCGCGACGAAAGCTCCAAGTGGTCATGTCCCACATTTCGCGATCGAGGGAAGAATGAAGACTGATAAGGACGCGCAAAAAGTGTCGATGTCCGTCAGGGTTCGCAAGCCAAGTAAGCACAAGACTCCGGGACGGTTTTTCGGTGTGTTGGCAGGACTAGCAGTCCTCGGCGGTTTCGTATCTTATTGGCACTGGGTAAGTGAGATTCATCCGATTGAAAGCGGGGCAGGAACTCTCGGTGACAGTTTCGGGCCGCTAACCTCACTTTTCACTGGGCTGGCATTCGTCGGTCTAGTAGTCACACTACTTCTCCAAAGGGCCGACTTAAGACACCAGATGATGGAGCTCGAAGAGACTAGGGGCGATGCCAACCGGAGAGGGATCGAGGCGACCTATTTCCAGATGCTTCGACTGTGGAGCGAATCAGTCCATCAATTGGAAACGAAGAACCATTGCGGTAGGCAGGTAGTCTCGCTATTTTTCAACAAGATGTCTGGCACTGGCGACCTACAGATACACGAGTCATTCAACGAGGTTTGGCACAATCGAGGGTTTGACGAACTGCTCGAGCCTATTTACTCCAAGTTCTTGTTCGAAATACTACTTTTCATCGAGACTAGAACAGAAACCACAGACACTCAGTCAAAAGTTTTGTACCAAAGGCTGTTGCGGGCTCAATTATCCAAGAAGGAATTCGAGCTAGTATTGCATATCATTCGACACAAAAAATGCGATTCGGGCCTCGAGCGCCTATTCGGGTCGATTTGCGCGATTGAGATGGAGGGCGAAGGCGAGAATAGAGACTTCAACGCAAAGTGAAGGCAAGGCAAGCAAGCAAACCGGGGGAACTTTTGGGGGAACTGGCATTGTGTTCCGTGAGTTAAATTCATTATTTCCAAGGGCTTATGTTAACTATATGGTAGCGCCCCTGGCACCATTCCTTTCATACGATAGCTCCTAGCCGCGACGAAACTCCAATGCTTCGGACGTAGCGCTGTGGGCGGAATCGAACGGCGTTGGGTGCTTCGCGAAGGAGTTGGGTGTTGGGTTGGACCCGTGGTGCCACCAACCCTCCATGGTAGCCACCCGGCCTGCACGTCCATGTGCAGGCGTTTGTCCGCCGCAGAGTGCCTTGGGGCACTCCGCACTGATGGCGGCCAAACCCCTGGGCACCATTCCTTTGGCTCCTGATACTCATCACTTCGCAGTGGTACGTTTGTGCTTCGGCTTGTCAGGCTGTGGGTGAGCCGGATCCACCAGAACGAGTGACTTAACGTCACTCGGTCCCGGCGAACGACGGTACATGGATGTACCGGCTGGGTGCGGTCCAGGTAGGGTTGTTGCCATCATCCTCGCCTATTGGTACAACCGAGGCAATCGGTCCCGGCGAAGGTCCTTACATGAGGGGGGCTTTCCAGGTCGCGCAACATTAGAGCGAACGCACGGGCAAGCCCTTCTCCCAGCGAGTTGGCGAGCGACACGGGAGAAGGTGGCTGCACGTTTAGGTGCAGACGGATGAGGGGCTCATGCTGGTTGTAGCCTTTTGGATTGAGTGACGACCAGGGTGCTGCGTTGGTGGTGCCGGAGAAGCCGTCCTTGGCGAAGTGCTGAACTTTGTTGGAGTCTCGAGCCTTGCGCCCAAACGCCGACCGAATGTTTGTCGTGAGAAGGCCGGAAACTAATGGGCGTAATGAGCGTTGGACATGCAATGTTTGAGTGTCCAAACTATTGCGCTCATCTACATTTTTTGTGGGCACTGCGTGTTCTGCGATCAATTCGTGAGGAGTTTGCGTGAAACAACGCATCGATGTAGGAACTGATGTTGCGCGGGTTGGTGTTTGGGATGCGTCTTGTGCGGATGATCCGTTGCCGGAGCTTGGGATTGGCCAGCTTGCGGATGTGATTGCGGAGGATGCGAAGCGGGGGCGGGTGTTTCTTCTGCAGCTTGGGGGTGATTGGGGTGGTTCGGTTGATGTCTATGTAGACAGCTCTGTGTGTGACGAGCATTCCGGTGCGATGGAGCGCTTGCCGGGGAAGTTTCTGGTGTCGGCTCCAACGGGTCAAATTGTGGTTGGAGGGGCTGAGGACTATCGACGTGCAGAACCTGGGATTACGTCCGAGTCCAGCGTTGTCGAGCTGCCGGTTGGCGACTACAGTGTTGAATGCTATGAGTTGAAGAGCGGGCATCATGAGTATCCAGATGGGCCGTCTTTTGAGGAAGTTAAAAAGGATGTTGGTGCTGAGGCATACGAGTATTACGAGCGCTTCAACAAGGGAAGCTCTGATTAATTCGAATATGACTCTGGCCTACAGAGCAGTTCGCAATCGAGGCCTTCCTTCGAAAGCATGCTCACTGCCTGGTGAGAAGGAATAACGAAGAGTGCGGGCTGCTCTGCAGGCCCCGCAGGGCTTGGCCTGAAGCGCACATCTGCGTTGTTCCATCCCTTGCCAAGGGCTACGGCCATTGCCTGCGGAATGCGCCTAGCAGCTGCACGCTTCAGGTCAAGCAGAGCCGCATTCGAATTGATCAGAGCTTCCCAAGCAAACCCTCCGTGGATTTTTTCTGCCCATTCTCTTTTTTCCGCTTTGGTATTTCTTTGGGGCCTTAATCGCTGCGGTAATTACCGCTGTGTTGTTCTTCGGGTACTTTCATATTCAGGATTGGAGACAGCGGCGAGACCCCAGGTATTGCCTGGTCGACAAAGCGGCACAGTCGGCCAGGGTGCAGGCAGCAGAGACGATGCCACCGGCTTTTGCATTGGTGTTGACACGACTGAGTTCAAAGGGGCAACTTCAGGGTGGAATCTTGGACTGCTCTCATGTTCAGTGAACAGCTACAGTCAGGCTGCGCTGCAGCTATTCTATTTGATGCAAGGACAAAACCGGCAGCCGCCGGCCTCCTTGAACTCCTGATCTCCCTGTTCACTTATAAAAAAGTCGATCCGTCCCCAATCATGTCCAAAAAGCGAAAGTCCAAATACAAAGCCTACGTTCCGCATCCTCGCTACGGAGACAAGCCGGTTTACTCCGGGGAGAGCTTTACGCTTGAAGAGATCCATTCGGCGTTCTGGCGGTACCGAGGTGAGGCGGTGTTTCCAGAGTCGGCGGTGGCGGCGGATGTGGACAAGCAGAATTACTCGATCTTTCCGCGCAAGGTGTATGTGGACATTGAGAAAGCGTGCAGGGAATGCGGTAGGCACTTTCTTTTTTACGCTCTGGAACAGCGGTACTGGTTTGAAGAGTTGGGAAGCTCTGATCCATTGGAATACGGCTCTGCTTGACCTGAAGCGTGCAGCTGCTAGGCGCATTCCGCAGGTAATGGCCGTAGCCCTTGGCAAGGGATGGAACAACGCAGATGTGCGCTTCAGGCCAAGCCCTGCGGGGCCGGCAGAGCAGCCCGCACTCTATCGTCATGCCTCCTCACCAGGCAGTGAGCATGCTTTCGGAGGAAGGCCTCGATTGCGAACTGCTCTGTAGGCCAGAGTCATATTCGAATGGGTCAGAGCTTCCCTTGGGATTCTACGTTGATGCGGACTGTGTGAAGTGTGTTGAGTGCAGGAAGGCGGAGCAGCAGGTGAAGCTGTTGATGCTGGAGTATGAGGCTTTACTGAAGCTAGACAAGCGAGACGGTCAGGAGTCGGCCAGGTTGAAGGAGGTTGCCGAGGAGCTGTTCCGGGTAGGCTACATCAAGAATCCGGACAAGGCTCGAGGGAAGTAGTCCAGTCCGGTTGAATTCCTCCGTGTTAACACCACGATCCGCCCGTTTCACCCCATTTTGACACTGGCTTCATTGCAAGGGCCTCAGGGTCGACTTATTAATGATTGCACTTAAGACCAATGAGGCTGAGTGATCATGAACATGCATACCCAAGGTTGTACGAGGGGTATCGCAGTGAGGTGTGTTTCGGTTCTTGCCATAGTATCTGTGCTCGCCTTTCGTTCAGAGGCGGGGATTGATGTTGGGTCGACACCATTGCGGCCGCCACTCGATGCCGATATCGCTTTGTCAGGGGTCTGGGCCGATTCTTGCGTGCCGGAGAATCTGGCCAAGGTCAACTATCGGCCGAACGAGATCGAACTGGTCGTTGGTTTTCATACCTCGCATTATTTCGCCTGCGGCTTCGCCTTTACTCCGTACTCGTTTGATGTTCAGTCGTTAAACATACCGGCAGTGGCGCCGATTGATTCGGGCACGGTAGTCCTAAGAAAAGAGCAGCTACTGCATGCATCGATGTCTGAATCAGTACAAGTTGAGGTGTCGTTGCCTCCCGCAGTTTCACAGTTCGCATACCTGATTACCACAAATTCCGACATCGCGATTTATCGAGTCGATGACTGGACCAAGGTGGCGACGATCCAGACAAACTATGCGGAGCGGCTTTTTTCGAATCAAAACAACTATTTCATGCTCACGGGCGAAACAACGCCAGGGACCACGTCGGAATCCCTGGGCTATTTGGACTCTGATCTCAATCAAGTGCTTGCGGTCAGGAGAGGGGCCACTGTTATGGACATCGTGATGATTGACACTGGGTCGCCATGGTTTACTGACGGCGCCTACATGGTCAGCGAAAGCGACCCCCGTACTGTTCGTTCCGACTCGTTTCAGACCTACTTGCTCGGTGTTGTTGGTGGCCTGGCGTACTCGGACCGCTATCTGTTTGCCTCGCAGCCCGAGATCAACAAGGTTGTTGCCCTGGATCTGACCGATGGAAACATTGTCGAAGAAATCGTCGTCGGGGCAGGGCCGACACTCGCCCATCAAAGCACGGAGCTGGATCGCATCATCGTGGCAAATCAGGGCGACCAAAGCATTGGCCTGATAGATGCTGTGACTCGTCAGTTGGTGGCAACATCAGACGTTGATTCACAGATTGCACAGTTTACCTTTGCCGACAGTTCGAATCGGTTCTACGCGGTGTTGCGAAATGGCACCATCCAAGGGGTCTCCGCGACAGATGGGCTTGTTACAGATGCTATGGCGTTTGTGCAGCCCGCGATTGGGGTGGCAATGAATCAACAGCGCAATGAGCTTTACGTCGTGCTATCCGGAGGGAACGGTACCGACATCGCCGTGGTCGATGCTCTTACCATGGAGCAGTTGAAGACTGTTCACCTGCCGGACATTACAACATCAATTGCCCACTACACGTCCCGTAGCTATCGCCTACCTGCACCGCAGGGAATACCCGCTAGACAGATTCCAGTAAACGGCGCTATTTGGCTGTGCCTGCTCCTGGTTCTGGCCTCGGTGATCGGTTTACGCACGCTGCGATCGCGACAAGCGTTGCGCGATTGACGCAGTCTCAACTCATCGGGGCACTGCATGATCGCATGGTTAGGGACCGGGACTCAGTCCTCGCTGAGATTGAAACGCGCGCTCACGCGCTCGAAGAAAATAATCACAATGAGAGAAGGAGGTCAGAGAGGCTGCACTGCAGCTTCACTATTTGATTGAAGATCGAAAAATCCGGCGAACTCGCCGGTCTCCCTGACCTCCTGACCTCCTAGTTTCCTGTTTCTTTCAGAGGGACTGTGTCCGTATTCCCGGCGGCCATCGTTTTGAAACTGGCCCAGTCAATAAGCTGCCAAACCAACTTCATACGTACTTAAAAGGCAAATGATCACAATGAGAGAAGGAGGTCAATGAGGCTGCGCTGCAGCTATGCTGTTTGGTGCTAGCGTAAAGCCGGCAGCCGCCGGCCTCCTTGAACTCCTGATCTCCCTGTTTCATTTTTCTTAAGTTGACCTACAACCAGCAGCCGTTTCCGTAGCCCTATCCAATATCTAGTGCGCTCGGTATCATCATTGGCTTTGTTTCTTCGTTTTACTCGGCGGGATTGGATTTCTTGAACTGGATTAAGACATTGGTGATTTGCGGCGCGATTGTGGCGTCGGCTGCATTGGCGTTAGCGGCGATATACACTACCGAGCCGACGGCCCAGCGTACCAGCGCATCGCGTGAAACAGCCATGCTGGTGGAGGTCACCGAGGTAAGCCATGGAACTTACACGCCGACACTTTCGGCGGTTGGGTCAGTGCGTGCAGAGAAAGAAATCATGCTCAGTTCGCGCGTGGCGGGCGAGATTATTGCAGTCGCTGATGGTTTTTCGCCGGGTGGCTTCGTCGAACAGGGCGAGGTGTTATTGCGTATTGACCCTGCCGATTACGACGCTGCGTTGACGCAACGCCTTAGCGAGTTACATCAGGCACAAGCAGATTTCGAGCTTGAACTGGGACGCCAGGAGTTGGCCCGCGGGGATTATGAGGAGCTGAAAGGGTCGATTTCACCTCAATACGAAACCCTGGTGTTGCGACGGCCACAGCTCAATGCGGCTCGAGCCCGCGTCGAGGCCGCAGAGGCCGCGGTAAAACGTGCCGAGCTGGACCTTGAACGTACTCGTATAAGAGCGCCGTTCGCCGCGCAGGTGCTGACCCGTGAAGTCAACCTGGGCAGCCAGGTTTCGCCGGCTGAAACCCTCGGGCAATTGGTGGGTACCGATCAATACTGGGTCGAGGTGGCTTTGCCAGCTGCCGATGTGTCCTGGATCCGCTTCCCGGATGCGCAGCAGTCAGAGGGATCTGTCACCCGAGTCCGAAATCGAACTGCCTGGCCTGAAGGGGTCTACCGCACCGGCTTCGCCAAAAGCCTGATTGGCGCATTGGACAGCCAGACACGCCTTGCACGAGTGTTGGTCGCCGTGACTGATCCGCTGTCTCAGCTATCCGAGTCCGCCGGACAGCCGCCGCTAATGGTGGGGTCTTTTGTCGAAGCGAACATTGAAGGCCGACCCATAGAGAACGTCATACGGCTCGAACAGGATTACTTGCGCCGCAACGATACTGTGTGGGTCAACGGCAATGGCCAACTCGAAATTCGCGACGTGGATGTGCTGTTTCGGGACAAGACGTTTGCCTACATCAGAAGCGGTCTGGCTGAGGGCGAACAGGTGGTGATGACAGATCTGGCCACTGTGATTGCCGGAGCCGCCCTTCGTTTGGACCGATCAGATAACAGCGATGAGTAAGTTTACACCCGGCAGGGATGGGTTCATTTCGTGGATGGCGCAGCACTCCATTGCAGCCAACCTGTTGATGCTTTTGCTGATTGGTGGTGGCATCTGGACCGCCATCAACATTCAGAAAGAAGTACATCCAGAATTTGAGCTGGATATCGTCAGCGTCAGCGTGGGTTACCCGGGGGCAGCGCCAACCGAGGTTGAGCAGGGCATTCTGCGTCCGGTGGAAGAAGCCATCCGCGGCATTCAGGGTATTCGCGAGATCACCTCTACCGCACGAGAAGGGTCGGGCTCGGTGACGATCGAATTGGTCACCGGCATTGAGCGGATGAAGGTTTTCCAGGAAATCGACCAGGCGGTGAATCGCATTCGCACATTTCCTGACGACACCGAAAAACCCGAGGTTTCCCTGCGATCACAGCAGCGAGAAGTGATGTCGCTGGCTCTGTATGGAGACGTCGACGTCTGGACGCTTCGCAAGCTCAGTGAGCAACTACGCGACCGCTTGTTGAACGATCCCTACATCACTCAGGTAGAGCTCAGCAGGGCACTGGACTACGTGACCCATGTCGAGATCCCGCAACACCGCCTGCGTGAGTATGGCCTGACGCTAGGGCAGGTGGCGCAGATGATCCGCAACTCCAGCGAGGATGTGCCGGCCGGGGTGGTCGAAACCAATGCCGGCGAAGTTTTGCTGCGAATGAAGGAGCGCAGGCAGTGGTCTGATGAATTTGCCAACATTGAAATCATTTCTTCGGGTACCGGCGCATCGGTCAAACTCGGCGACATTGCGACCATCACAGACGGCTTCGAAGAGGTTAGCTTCCACTCGCAGTTCAACCAGCAGTATTCGGCGCAGATTGAGATTTACCGCGTTGGTAGGCAATCGCCGCAGGAAATCGCAGAACGAGTCCAAGCTGTCATGGCGGATTTCGAGACCACCCTGCCCAAAGGCGTGGCCTGGCGAATTGACGGAAACGCCGCGCGCGACTACGAGCAGCGACTGAACTTGTTGCTGGAAAATGGCTTCCTGGCCATTGGCATCGTGCTGTTGATCCTGGCCCTGTTCCTGGAATTTCGCCTGGCATTCTGGGTGATGATGGGCATGACCATCTCGTTTATTGGTGCCATCCTGTTCCTGCCGGTGGTGGGCGTGAGCATCAACATGATTTCCATGTTTGCCTTCCTGGTGGTGCTCGGTATCGTGGTTGACGATGCCATCGTGGTCGGTGAAAACGTCTACGAGAACCGGCAAAAGGGGCTGGACCACATGACAGCGGCCATTGCAGGCACGCAGGAAATAGCCAAGCCAGTCACGGTCGCCATTATCACCACTATCGTGGCCTTTGTGCCCCTGTTGTTCATGCCCGGCACAACCGGCAAGTTCTGGTGGCCGTTGCCGGCCGTAGTCATCACGGTACTGGCCTTGTCCTTGATTGAGGCGCTGTACATCTTGCCCGCACACCTGGCGCACAGCAGCAGCAAGCCGCGCTCCGCCGTGGGTGTGCGTTTGCATGAGCTGCAACAAAGGTTTGCGCGGGCGTTTAGCCATTTCGTCAATACACGCTACCGAAGTTTCCTCGACCTGTGCCTGAAACATCGCTACGTGACCATCACTGTGGCATTGGCCCTGTTGGTGGTCGTCGGTGGCTATGCCCGCAGCGGACACATGGGCATGATACTGATGCCACAGGTTGCCGCCGATGAAATCGAGGCGGGTATTCGTTTGCCCGTTGGCACCACGCCCGACCAGGCGGCCCGCGTAGCGCAACAAGTCACCGATGCCACGCTGCGAATGTTTGACGAACACGATCTGTATCAAGCGGCCCACGGCGTCAAGACCAATGTTCGGGGCGGCGCATTTGTCGACGTTGAAATCGTGATGCGACCGCCGGATGAGCGAGACCTGTCGGCTGATGATGTCATTCAACTGTGGCGAGATCAGATTGGCGATATCGAAGGGGTTGATCAGATCACCTTCGAGGCGGAGCGTGGCCCGGGTGGGCATAGAAAAGAGATTGTGATTGATCTTAGCCATTCGGACATTGAAGTACTGGAACTGGCGAGCCAGGCCCTGGTTGATCGACTTCGGGAGTTCGAAGACGCGGTCAACATCAACGACAACAGCAGCCGCGGCAAATTGCAGTTCGACTTCACCTTGCTACCGGAAGGGCGAAACCTTGGCTTAACCCCGGCAGATGTCGGCCAACAGGTTCGCGATGCGTTCTTCGGCGCGCTGGCCATGCGCCAGATTCGGGGCACCAACGAAGTCGAAATACGCGTCAAGCTGCCGCGAGAAGACCGCAAAGACATCCAGACCTTCTCAGACCTGGTGATTTACACACCGGATGGCACCGAAGTGCCGTTGCTGGATGTTGTGGAATTGCGTCGCGGCGAGGCTTACAGTTCGATCAGCCGTCGGGACGGCCGGCGAGTGGTCAGTGTGGGCCTGGATGTCGAGCCAAAGCGCAATGTGTCACGCGTACTGGAGGCGATAAACACTCAAACGCTGCCGGAATTGCGCGCCAATCATCCCGGCTTGACCTGGTCCTTTGAAGGCAGCCAGGCTGAAATGCGCGAATCAACCGCCACGCTTTGGGGTGGGTTCGGCCTGGCCATGGCCGTGGTGTACGCTCTGCTGGCGGTGGCATTTGGCAGCTATCTGCAGCCCATCATCGTCATGCTGGCCATTCCGTTTGGAATAATCGGTGCAGTCATCGGGCATATCCTGTTGGGTCATGACCTGTCACTGGTGAGTTTGATGGGAGTGATCGCCCTGTCAGGCGTGGTCATCAACGATGCGCTCATCATGATCGAATTGGCGAATCGTCAGCGAGGCAAAGTGTCTGCGTATGAAGCCATTCATTCGGCCGGGCTGCGACGTTTCCGCCCCATCGTGCTGACCACCTTGACGACATTTGGCGGTCTGACCCCCATCATCCTGGAAACATCTCGCCAGGCCGCTCACCTGGTGCCAATGGCCATATCCCTGGGGTTTGGGATCGTCTTCGCTACCGCGATTATTCTTGTGCTCATCCCGTGTCTGTACATGATGCTGGAGGACATAAAGGAGCGTCGGGTAACAAGGCCTGAGCAGGGTGATGAGGTTGTTGTTCCTTAGAGATTTGGACTGCGGGTTGGTTTTGGGTTCATTCAAGAGCGACAGCCAGTTGGTATCTTTGGGGGGCGGGCCAGTAGGGTAGTGGGGCGGCAACAACCGTCCATGGACCGCAGCCAGCCCGCACATCCATGTGCGGTCGTTCGCCGGGATCGAGTGATCAATATCACTCGTTCTGGGCCCAGCTCACCCATCCATGGCGCGGCGAACTACCTTCGAGTGAAAGCCCAGCCTCGACATCCATGTCGAGTCGTTCGGCGCTTGTGGCGTGCCTTGGGGCACCCCACTACTACAGCGCCTCACCCTCATCCTAACGTGTGGTTGAATACCGCGGCGTCATCACCAACGGTACAAAGAGCAAGAGGGCGGCGATTGCACCAATCAGCCCCACCGACACTACCGAATGGGTAATGGTCAGCGCCGTGATCGTTCCAGCGATCGCCGGGCCGCTGGCTGCTCCCAGGGCTTCGGTTCCTGGGGCCAGTGCCAGGACCTTGTTGCCATGGCGATCCTCGGCCAGGAAGCCAAGCAAATTTGCGATGCCGAAATTCCAGCCGAAGCCCCAAAGGGCAAGGCCAATGACGAAACTTGTCTGGCCATTGGATAACGCCAATAGCAGTAGTCCAAGCAGCTGCAGTACAGCGATACTTGCCAGGCGTAGCAGCGGTCGATTTGCTGAGCCCAGGGCGATGGCTGTCAGTGAGCCGGCGGCCTGAAAGACGATGGAGAGACTCAGGTAGCCCGCAATATCTGCCGATGCTAGACCCGACTCAGCACCGACTTTGGCGGCGAAGCCCCAGACTGCCCCCAAGTTGAGTGTGAACGCAAACAGACCCAACAGGGCCATCCAGGGCCTGCTCTGCCAGACGATCCCGGGTCGCCGGGCCTGGTCCAAATCGAGCTTCGGCAGCTGAAAGCTGGCCACTAAAGCTATCACGCCCATGCCAGCCAGCAACCCCATCAGCAGCTTCCAAAGATCAGCGCCAACCTGGTCAGGCAGGGAAGCCAGAACAGCGCCAATGATGCACATGTTGGTAAAGGAGAAGATTGCGAATGCTCGTACCGGACTTGACTGCCGACCAAGCACTACGACGGCACAGGCATACAGCAAGCCATCGCCGGCACAGCCTATTGCAAAGCGCAGCGCCAGCAGTGTCTGGTAGTCGGTGATCGCGGCCGCTGCGAGGTTGCCCAAGGCGACTACTGCGGCACCGGCAAGTGCCAGTTTTCTTACGCCAATACGACGCGTAAAGGCCAGTACCACTATTGAGGCGATGGCGATTCCGAACACTTCTGCGCCCATCAGCCAGCCCAATTGTTGATCGCTCAATTGCAGCAGGTCTGCGGCGGCCGACAACACCATCGGCGATAAATTGAACATCGCGGTGCCGGCAACGCCGATAACGATCGCGGCAAGCAGTTGGCTCAGCGGATATTTTTCTGACGAGTTGGTGTTCACATTCGACGGCGTTAACGAAAACGTTAACCTACCTGAGCACTCGCCCATTTGTAAGTATTTCCTTGGGATGGTTGGGAGTGGAGCTTGAAAGGCATCGTCAATATTTTTCTGGCAGCGGCGCTTGCCGGTGTCGGTGTCGCGACGGATGCCAGCGATGGCGCAGAAAACGCCGCTTCGCTCTATGGTGAGCTTTCGATCCTGGAAGACTATGCAGACCCCACCTTGCGCAGCGGTCACGACCTGTTTCGTCCGCTCACGGACGCCATGGCGGGTTACTTCGATTTCAAGGACCGGTTGAGCGACAAGCAGGGACTGGCGTACACCATAGAGATCGCCCCGCAATTTCAGTGGGGACTGGATGGCGGCTATACCGCCAATAACGAAACCAATTTGATCTTGCAATGGGCGGCGGTTGATACGACCGATTCCAAACGCGGCAGCCTGTTGGCCTGGTACCAGTTCGCCAATACTTTAAGTGATCTCAACACCTCGCAGTTCATGGATCGAATCGGTGTCATCAGCCCGGTAAACGGTGGAGATACCGCGCCGGGCAGCGCCAACCAGCTGTGGCAGATGCTGGCCTGGGAGCAGTGGTTTGCCGATGAGGCGCTGCGCTTTGGCGTGGGCAAGCTGACGACACGAACATTTCTCAATCTCAATCGTTACGCCGTCAGCGACCGGGAAGATTTCTTCAGCCCGATGATCGTCAACAATCCGGTTTCGCCGTTCACTGCGCGAAATGGCATGGGGGCATTTGGTCAATACCATTTCGACACCTCCTATCTGACCACCATGCTGCGTGAGGCTGATGGCACCAGTACCGATATCAGTTTCGACTCCATTGGCAGTGGCAAGTGGGAAGGTGCGGTAGAGCTTGGTTTGACGCCTCAGGTGGCGGGGCTGGGACAGGGCTATTACCGCTTCACCGCCTATTACACCGACGACATCGGTGCCGGTGTCGATCTGCAACCCCATGGTTGGTCTGCAGCGCTGAGTTTCGACCAGGACTTTGGTGACAAATATGCCGGGCTCGTGCGTTATGCCTGGGCCAGCGAACGCTATCGTGCGTTCAAACAGCGGATCGCTATCGGCGCACAAATCAAAGCTCCATTGCAGTTTGAAAATGACCGCATTGGGGTTGCCGCCTGGTGGGCCGAATCCAGCGCCGCTCAGTTGGGCAATGAGACCGGTCTGGAGCTGTTCTGGAAACTCCAGTTGGCGCCATACCTGGAGTTCACTCCTGACTTGCAAGTGATCTTCAACCCGCAGCAAGACACCACGCGAGATGTGGTCTATGTCGCCAACCTTCGATTGCGCGTCGTTTTGTAGGTGGATCTATTTATCGTTTATTGAGGACATGGAAATGAATCGAAACAAACTAGTACTGGGCCTGCTGGCCAGCTTGTCATCCGGACTCTGCATGGCGCAAATGGGCGCGGCCGATACGCCGGAAGAGATTGATCCTATCGATCCGGGTGAGGAGCCCGTGGTTCACTTGAATCCTGACGATCCCACCTATGACGTATGGAAAAAAGTCCGTGACGATATTCAAGAGGGGCGAGACCCGGGGCCGATCAATGTGCAGCGCTTTGAAGGCCATGTGCCGTGGGTTGGCATTCCGACCTTTTTTCACTTGCCGGTTGCGCTGACAACCAAAGACCTCGAGGTCGGAAAGGTCGAAGTGGCGATCATGGGGGCCGAGTTGATTGGAGACATGCGAGCGCGTTCCTGGGGTCCACAGGAAATGCGTAACCCGCATCGATCGGAGGTCTACCACAACTGGGGCAGCATGACGATGCCGGAACTCGATTCAGGGGTGACAGCACTGCAAGAGTTGACGGTGGTCGACTACGGCGATGCGCCGATTGAGCCGATGAGCATTGAGCGCACCATTCCGCTGGTCCGGGAGTATGTTCGTGACATCGCCAGCGTTGAGATCGAACCTGGAAAACGAACCATTCCGATCATTATTGGTGGTGGGCATGCCTTGATGTATCCCGATGCGGCCGGGTTGACAGATGTTTATGGCAAGAAGAACCTCAGCATTATTCACTTCGACGCCCATGCCGACCAGGCACCGGTGGGCTTTGGTCATTTTGTGACGCATGGGAATCCGGTACGGCAATTGGTTGAGGGCGGATTCATCGAAGGCAACGATGTGATTCAGGTTGGCCTGCGTGGACCTAACTCGACAGACCTAAGTGGGGTGGAGTGGAACCGCACCAACAACCTTCGCTACTACATGATGGCGGAAGTGGAGGTTCGTGGTTGGCAGGCGGTAATGGAGGATATCCTCAAAGACGTACGAGACGTTGGCAAGCCATTGTTCGTTTCATTTGATGTTGATGTGATTGATCCGGCGTTTATTCCTGGCACCTCAACGCCCGAGCCGGGTGGCATGTATATGCGAGAAGCGTTGCCGTTGATGCGCCGTCTCTGCGCAGAGAATCAGGTCGTTGGCGTGGAGATCGTCGAATTAAGACCGGACTCAGACCCTGGCTACACGACCATGCTCAATGCGAAGGCGATACTACGCCAATGCTTGAACGGGCTGGCGATGCGCAAGAAGGGTCTAACCGAGCCGGGCTATATGCACCCGCATATGGTCGACGACGGCCAATAAGGTTGACGGTATCGAGCACGGCCATGGATTGGCTGGCTTGATGTTGATGGTTTGGCAACTTTCTGCAGTGGACTCACTGTGTCCAGGGTGCGCGAGCGTCGCTAGTCCCAGGTAGCCCTCACTTGAAGGCCGGCTTTGCGCAGGCCGTCGATTAGATCAGCGACCAGTTCGTCTTCGGCAATGAAACAGCTGATGAAGCGCTTGCCATGGTCGACAAAGTCGGGTCGTAGCTTCAGTAGCTCCGCCAACTCAGGTTTGGCATGATCGGTCATCCCCAATTGCCCCATGCAACTGGCGCGCATCAACGGCTGCCAGAACAGTGCTGCGGGCTTGAGCTGACGGGCCAAATCCAGCGCTTCATGGTATTGACGATCGCGAACGGCCTTGAAAACCATCGGGTAGTCGAAGTAGGCCGGGTGTCCGTCCATGGTTTGCAGCAGCTCACGCAACAATCCGCAGGCACGGTCCCAATCACCAGCGAACCCCAACAACACCGCCGCGTCGGCGCGGTACGAGGCTGGGGTCGTTTGGTCGTTGATGATGGCGTCGGCAATGCCGCGCAATTGCTCCAGTTTGCGTTGCTGTAACAAGGTGAATCCGTAGGAGATACGGCAGGGCGCACACTCGGGCGCCAACTCTAGTGCTTTTTGCTGCAGCGCCACCACCGATCGAAGCTGGCTTGCTTCGTCGGTATAGCCGAATGCCCAGGCGGCCCGTCGCAAGTCGCCCAACATGGACAATACCAGCGGGTTTTCGGGCTCTAGCTCAACGGCACGTTCCAAGGAAGCCCTGGCCTGTGCGTAGGACGGTGCCGACGTTTTGTGCAGGTAGTGGTGAAAACGCAGGATGGACTCATAGACTCGGAAATCGCTGTCGGCACTGGCCCCCAGCTCACTGCGCAAATTTCGACCGAGAACACCGGTGAAAATGTCAGCAGATTGCGAAATGACCTGCTGCGCAATCGTTGTTTGCAGGTCTAACAGGCCGGCGGTGTCTAAATCGCGGTCAAAGCGATCTGCCCAGCATTCACGGTGTAGAAAATGGTCGTACAGTCTTGCATTGACTCTCAAATTGGAGCCATCGCGCCTAACACTGCCTTCCAGAAAGAAGCGGACGCCCATTTTGCCCATTGCGTCCAAGTCAGGGGTGGAGTCGACGTGTGGCTCGATTGCGTGACGCGAGACCACACGCAGTTCGGGAATTCGTGTCAGGATCTGGATCAGCTCTTCTCTCAAGCCATCAGCCAGCCAGGCTTCGCTTTGATGTTCGCTATGGTCGGCAAAAGGCAATACGGCAACGCCGGTTGGCCCGGCGGCGGACATTGCGCTGGCTGGCGGCGCGGCTTTGCTGCGAATATGAAAACTTGGCTGGTACCGGCCTTTAGGTATGGTAATGACCACCGGGTCCAACATGCCGGCGCTCAAGTAATACGCATCAAGCGCGCGCCTGAGCTTGCCGACCTCAATGCGTACGATGGCATCGTTGGCCGGGTCGAAGTCGGCACCGCGTGCCAGCACTTCATGTGCCAGCAAGCGTTGGGTCAGCGGCTCGGTGGGTTGCGCCCGTGCAGCATGCACCATGAAACTCAGGAGCTTGCGCGAGCGATCTGAGGCTCGGAACGTCCGCACCTCAAGCAGCCTGGACAACTGTGCAATCACTGGATCGTCAGTTGCTGTCAACTTTTCTGAAGCGGTGTCAGGCTGATGCTGTGTGACCATGTAAGTGATTGTAACCAGAACGGCCATCGAACGCGCCAGCAACCGTTGCGTGCCGATGTCTGCTTGAAGAGGTTGACCGATGCAAGCTACGAAAAGCAGCCTTTTTGGCGCACAGGACGGTGGTCTATATTGTTTCCGGTCAGAAGCCGTAGCCGACGCTTACGCCAAAATAGCTTGTATTGCTGCCATCCTCGATGAAATCGAAACTGGCAATGGGGCCAACCGTCCAGTCATCGAAATGCCAATCGTAGCCGAGGCTGATTTGCCAGAGGAACAATGTCTTGTTGTTCTTCAGCTTGGTTTCAGCGCCTGGCCCGGTAGCGACTTTCCAGCCGTTATCGAAAAATTTTGCGGCCGCGAACCCGTATGCGGCCAGATCGAAGTCGCCGCGCACCTGCTCGACGAAAACCACCGCTGAATAGCCATTGTCGAAGGTATAGGCGTAATCGACACCCAAATAGACCGAACTTTCGCCGTCGTGCCACGCCGCGCCCGTCGCCATGGCGATGTGGTGCGGATGCTTGTCATCGCCGGCCGCCAACGCGAAAGAGCCTGCGAATGCCCAGATCGCTGTGATGAGCAGGCAATATGCGAGTTGCTTTGATGGCATATCAGTTCCAGAGCTGAGAATCACCGAATTGCAGTTACCAGCCGTGCCCGGTGGCATGGGGTGTTCATGTCACAGCGGCTGTTCGACAGCTGTTGCCGCTCAGACCGTGGACGCTTTGGCTAACAAACCCCACCCAAGTTCCGGAGAACTTGGGTGGGAGCGTGGTGTCGGTGGAGACTTCGGGTTTGATGCCCACTTCTGCAGTTTCGCGACAACCTTCTGTGTGGTCGAGGCTGTTGCGAAACCACAGCCGACGCGATACATGGATGTATCGCTCATTTCGATGGGCCCTAAGCCATTGAAATGTAAGGAACCCGATAACCGCGCTTCTCGGGTTCCGCGGTGTTGCTAGTCCAGGATGGACTATTGCAACACCCTCTGGTCAGTGAAAGGAAATCTGTGCCGCAAAAGGCCGATCCAGCTGCGCTTGTACCTGGGCGCTTACCGCATCCCTGATGCTCACCGGTTCGCCACGGAAAATCGTGGTCAGCACGCTGGTCTTGGCGATGTCGCTCGGGTCGATCTCAAACAGGTTCTGATCCAGGATGATGAAATCCGCTGACTTTCCGGCCTTGATGCTGCCGGTGAGGTCTTCCAGCTCCATGGCCCAGGCACCGTTAATGGTCATCATGCGAATGGCCTGGTCCAGCGAAATCGGAGTGCCCCAGGCACCTTCCATCTCACCCCACGGGTTTTCGCGGGTCACCAGGGTCTCGAAGCCGATCCAGATGCCCTCCAGCGGCGTGACCGGCCAGTCGGTGCCGACAACGCCTCGTCCACCAGCAGCCAGAATCTCGGCGATCGGAAATGCGCCCTCGACCTGTCCATCGGTCAGAAGGGTTTTGGCCCCTTCGGCGAACTCCGAGTTGTACCAGTAGATTGGCGAAAACTCTGGAATCACGTTGAGTTCAGCAAAACGTGGTCGGTCGTCAGGGTGCACAAAGACAGTGTGCGTCATCTGGTGGCGCGGCCCATTCGGTCCATTCTTCTT
Organism: Lysobacteraceae bacterium; assembly: GCA_021604725.1. Taxonomy (GTDB): domain Bacteria; phylum Pseudomonadota; class Gammaproteobacteria; order Xanthomonadales; family BQJN01; genus BQJN01. Next base: position 38,300 of record BQJN01000002.1, read on the forward strand.
TCGAGCGAACTCTACGGCATCGAGAAATTGTTGTGCCGAGCCGTCGCCATTGCAATGCGCATCGACACGGATACCCAACTGGTCCAGATAGGCGACGACGTCATTGATCTCCGGTTGCGTCAGATTGGCGTCACCGCCGCGCCAACTCTCCTCGCCGCGGTAGGGGTCGAGCATCAACGAGGAGCGCGATGGCGTGACCCCATCGAAATGGAATTTGACGCCGTTGGGGTTAACCAGTTCGGAACGGTACATCAAGCGCTTGCCGGCGATATGGTCCCAGCGGCCGTCGACATAGCCATAGTCATCTTTCCAGGACAGGTGAGTCTCAACCCGGAGCGTGAGCTGGTCGCTTTCGTCGAGATAATGCACGGCCTCGATCATGGGTACGTTCATTTGCGAGAACTTGGCGCCAACCACGCCGATCGCACTGAGCCGCTCGACCGCTTCCTTGTAGGCTTCTTCGTAGGCTTGCTGAGGTATCGGTGGCATGGCGGCGAAGAAGGGGGCCTGGGCACCGTCTTCGACAATACCCAGCAGATCGCCGTCCTCAGTACGCAGGAAATGGCCGTGGCGCGGATCACGTGTTTCGCGCGACAGGCCCGCCAACTCCATCGCTTTGGTGTTGAACATATTGTGCACGGTGCTGTTGTCGATCAGATACACGGGTCGGTCAGGCATGAACTCATCCAGCCACGCCCGCCCCGCGGTGATGCCGGCCTGATGGAATACCACGGGCTGCCATCCGCGCCCGACAATCCAGCCGTCGCCAGGGTTTTGCTCAGCGAACTCCCGCACCTGTTGCTTGACCTGCTCGGGTGTCGGCACCGCTTGTTCGAAATAGAACTGGCCGACCTTCTCGGGTACCAGAGCCAGGTCGGGATGAAGATGGGAGTCGTAAATTCCCGGCATCACAAAGCGGCCGTTGAGGTCGACCACAGTGGTTTCATCGCCAATCCACTCAGCGACTCCATCGTTGTCACCAACATAGGCGAATGCGCCGTCAACAATGGCGACCGCTTCGGCCCAAGGTTGGTCATTTTCAACGGTATAGATTTTGCCGTTGCGGTAGACTGTGTCGGAGGGTACTTGCGCCAAAGCCAGTATGGGGACCAGGCCAATCAATGCAGCTACCGCGCGACTCGACTGTTTGGCGACTTGCCTCGTCGGCTCGGTGGCCCCGCTGTGGAATTTATTGCATCTCATAAACAGTTTTCCCCTCAAACACGGTGCGCAAGACACTCGTCTCGCCGATTTCCTGGCGTGACGCCTCAAACAGATTTCGATCAAGCACGATGAAGTCGGCCAAGTTACCTTCGGTGATGGAGCCTGCTTCGTCTTCCAGGTACATGGCATAGGCGCCGTTGTAGGTCACGATCTTGAGAGCTGCTGAAAGATCTACGTCCTGCCACCCATACTTGCCACCCCGGTTAACCATGTCGCGAATGCCGGGGAATGGGTTGGGTTCCAGGCTGACCGGCCAGTCGCTGCTAATTACCGGCATCGCACCGTTGTCGAGCGCACCGCGAATATTGAAGTAGTTCGACATACGTTCCTCGCCGATATACAGCGGGACCAGCTCTGCGACCTCGCCGTCTGGATTCCACATTTGCCAGCCGCCGAATTCCGGAATGATGTTCAGCTGTTCGAAACGGGCCAGATCTTCCGGGGTGGCGAAGTTCATGTGTGCGACCGAGTGCCGCAGATCGCTCATGCCATTTTTCTCACGCATGTGTTCGTAGGCATCCAGTGCCAGGCGGATTGCGCCGTCGCCAATCGCATGGGCAACCACGGTGATACCGCGCCGATCCATGTCAACGACGATGTCACGCAACTCCCACGGATTTTCATTCAATGCCCCGCGCCAGCCGTTCTTGCCCATTTCACCGGCATACGGTTCCAGCAGATAGGCGGTGCCGAAAGAGCCGTCGAGGTGGAATTTAATGTAGTTCGGGTTGACGTGTTCCGAGCGATATCGAAACCGTTCGCCAGAAAGCAATTCCGCGCGATCCGGAACAGTGAATACGATGTCGTCCTTCCAACTGATCGCAGCATCGAAACGCACCGTCAGCTCACCCTTGCGCTCCAGCATTTGTAGACCGCGCAAACGGGCTGTATTGACGTGGTTTGAACGCGCTGCAACGATGCCGAAGCCATTGAGAATAGGCAGGCTCTGGCGATACGCCTCCTCCATGATGCGCCAATCCAGCGCCGGCATTGCATGTTCGGCCAGCGTTTGCGCACCATCTTGCAGCAAGCCGAGCAGTCGCCCTGTTTCCGGGTCCTTGTGGATAATGCCGTGGTCTGGTTCGAAAGTATTTTCATCCAGACCCGCCAATTCAAGTCCCTTGCTGTTAATCATCAGAATATGGCGAGAGTCATCAAGAATGGCGACTGGCCGATCCGGCAGGAAGCTATCTAGCCAGTCACGGCCAGGTTGTACACCCTGATCTTTGAATATCGGGTCAAACCAGGGCTCACCGACGATCCATTCCTTGTCCGGGTTGGCCTTGGCGTAGTCCAGCAGTTCTTGCTTGATCTGCTCCGGCGGTGCGTATTGGGTGAGGATCACCTGGCCGGCAACGCGCGGCCCGAACGCCAGATCGGGGTGGATGTGCATGTCGTAGATGCCGGGCATCACAAAGCGGCCTTGCAGGTCGACTACTTCGGTTTGCGGGCCAGCCAGCTGTTGCGCATCCGATGTGCTGCCAACAAACGAGAAGCGGTTGTCGGTGACCGCGACTGCCTCAGCCCAGGGTTGATCAGGATCGACCGTGTAAATTCGACCATTAATGAAGATGCTGTCGACCTCGGCTTTGACTGCGTGCGTCAAACTCGCGCTCAAAGCAACCACAATGACAAAAATACGAAGCATAGTAAGAACCCTCCCAAGGGTGTTGCCTTCTAAAACTGCCCGCCCCAAGCACCCCAATTGAACGGCCTGTGGTTGGGCGATATACTCAAGCTACCGCGCGGTCGGGCGCACAACGCTCAGTGGGTGTGGCGTTGTGCATGCGATGGCTTTGTCCATTGCGCCTTCTCGCGTTCATGACCATCATCGGGGGCGCTGCGCATGCTCGCTATCGGATTCCTGCCAACCGCTTGGGAGGGTGTTGCAATAGCCCGTCCTGGGCCAGCAACACACGGCTTCCGAAAAGCGTGGTTTTCTGGGCCAAGAGGCTGTTGCGAAACCCAGGGGGAGCTATGCATGACGGCATAACTACCGCTGACATTGACTTGCCGGATGCTTGTCTGTTGTACGGTGAGGACCAGATGTTCGAGGGTCAGGCCACTCAACTTCGGCCCGGAAACCCTCGTACACGAGCAAAGGTCATCCACTGTTTGGGGATGCAGTTGTGGCTATATGCCATCGTGCAGCCATACCGTGTCACCCACGCGTTGACACAGGATGCTTTTGATCTGGCCATTGCGGTGCAATTGGAGGCCCCCGCGCTACACAACGGCGTGACCTGCGAAGCCGGGGCTTGCATCGAACTGAACCCGCATCAACAGGTTGAACAGTTGGTTCAACCGGGTCTAATCCTTGAAGTCGTCACGGATCGTTGCACTGCCATCGACCGCGGATGGTCTAGCGGTCAGGGCGCGGTTGGACGTCTACATTCACAAGTGCGGCAGCGGCTAAACGCGGTGGCATCGAAAGTCTACGCCGCGCCAGCGCCGGAAACGGTTGCTATCGACAGGGCCAGCACCCCCATGGAGTGCCGGCTGTTTCGCATGGTCGAGAACCTTCTGGATGCCGGGGGCCATGCGCCGACAATGGATTCAGAAGTGGAACTGAGTCGTAACCATAGCCGACATATCGTTACCCAAGCTACCGGCTTGCTGCCAGATTGTGAGTTGGACGACACGATCTCGGTGCCTGCTTTGGCGCGTCTGGTAAACGTTTCTGAAAGAACGCTTTATCGCGCTTTTTCCAGGCACCTTGGTGTCAGCCCCTACAAATACATTCTGTGCTGGCGCCTGCATCGCCTTCGTCGACTATTGTTGTCGGCACCCGGAGATGATTTTGCGGTTACTACAGCCGCTTCACATTCCGGCTTCAATCATCTTGGGGAAATGGGTCAGCATTATCGCCGGGCGTTCGGTGAAACACCCAGCGAAACGCTGTTTAGAAGCCGCCAACAGCGAAGTTTGTTCGGTGTTCAGCATGCAGAGACATTATTCCAATGACTGACTTTATCGGCTACGCCGCCGGTTTGATGTTGGCGCTTTGTTTTTTGCCGCAGGTGATCAAGTCGTGGCGGACCAAACAGGTTGATGATGTCTCCATGGGCATGCTGTTGTTGTCGCTCGGCTCGGCGAGCCTTTACGAAATTTATGCTTGGCAGTTAGGCCTCACACCCGTCGTCATCATGAATGCGGTTTTTGGCGTGCTGATCATGATCGAGATTTCGCTCAAGCTGATTTACGGGCGCTCCAAAGCAAACTCGTAAGCCGACTCGAGCCGCACCCGCCTGATCTACCGCGGTTACTGCGACCCCGAGTAGAAGGTGTCAGCCAGATAGGTGAGTCGGCCATTCATCACGGTAGCGCTGATACGAATGTCCTTGATCGTCTCTGGTGGTACCGCGCGTGGGTCGGCTGAAAGGACCACGAAGTCCGCTTTTTTCCCGGCCTCCAGGCTCCCGATCTGATCTTCCATTCCAAACTGCCACGCGGCGTCGCGAGTGTAGGCGGCCAGCGCTTCTTCGACGGTGAGACGCATCGTTTGATCCAGCTTGCGCCCCGAACGCGTGGTGCGGTTGACCACGGCCCAGATATTCAGCATTGGATTGGTCGGCGCTACGGGAGCGTCATCATGCATTGTAGTTTTCAATCCATGGTCGATTGACCAACGCAAGGGACTGATTTGATTGCCGCGTTCTGGACCCATCATCAAGTCCAGGTGAAGGTCACCGTAGTAGTAGATGTGCGAAGAAAAGAAGGTGCAGCTAGCGCCAAGCTCAACCATGCGTTCAAACTGCTCGGGACGCACGTATTGGCAGTGAATCAGTTGTGGACGAACGTCGTCTGCTCCTACCGTCTGGCGCAGGTTCTCAATGGCGCCCAGCGCCATGTCCAGCGCGGCATCGCCGTTGGCATGCAGGGCCGGCCAGTAACCCATCTCGTACATTGACATCACCTGGGCGTTGAAGCCCTCCTGATCGGTGGTCAGGCCTGACTCGACCGAAGTCTGCATCTTGTAGTAGCCATCCGACAAGGCACCGGTGCCGCCTTGCAGCGAGCCATCGGCCCAGGATTTGATGAACGGCAGTTTGAATAGCTCATTCTCATGGTCGCGTGCGGTCGGTGCGACGTTTTCAATACCAGGCATGGAGATGAACATGCCGCCGATCAGGCGAACCGGGAAATCGGGCTCGTTGGTCACCTGTTCAATCAGCTTAAGCATTATCGGCGAGGTGATGGCTAGCTCGGACGCAGTGGTGATGCCAACACTGGCTCGTTGCTTGGCGGCCGCGCGGGTGGATTCAGGCGTGACGGCAGGAAAGCCGCGAATCATCATCCAGGCTGGGCGACCGCGGACAAAGCCGGTTAGGTTCCCGTTCTCATCCTTGTCAAAATCGCTGCCGGGCGGCGTCTCGGTGGCCGCCGTGATGCCGGCGTCCTCAAACACGCGCGAGTTGACGTACGCCGCGTGACCACTGTTGTGATAAAGGAATACCGGAATATCCGGAAAGGCCGCATCGAGGGTTTCGATCCACGGTTCTCGGCCTTCTTCATTGTCATAGAGCAAGGGTTCAACACCGAAGCCCAGAATCCAGCCATCATCGTCCAGCGGCTGTCGGCGCAATTTCGCTATGGCATGTTCGCGATCCCGCGTAGTTGCGGGCGACAGGTCGGCGTATCCCATGGAGACGGCACCGAACATCACCATGTGGTCATGGGTCTCAATAAACCCGGGCACCACGGTGGCACCTCCGAGGTCATACACTTCGGCAGAATCGCCAGCAGACTGACGGACCGTGGCCTCATCGCCGACGGCCAGAAGGGTACCGTTGTCGAAGGCCATGGCGGTGGCGTTGGGTTGCGCCGAGGACATGGTCAGTATGTTGGCGTTGACCACCAGTTGTACATCGTCGCCTCGCACCTGATTTGATAGGGCAAGTGTGACCGCGGCAAATGCGATGAGGTTTTGTGTCACTTGATTCATTGGTTTACTCCTGGCGCTTCGCCACTCGCAACTAAAAGAAGGATCTGAAGGTCAGTCGGAAAGACTGGGTGTCGGTGTCTGGCGAGTCGCGCAAGAAGAACTGCAGCTGGTGTTTCGGGCTCAAGGTGTAGTTGAGTAGCAACTCATGGCTGAAGGTGGAGGGCAGTTTGCTGTCTGCCTTTAGATAGATGGGTGTGTAGGAGAGCCACACCTTGTCGCTGACAACGATCGGTGTGATCGCCTGGATGCTGTAGCCATGCAACGAGCCACGGCTGGCTTCTGGCACCAACAGGCTGTCGGTAGAGTCGGTATAGACATAGGAGACAATGGGGAACGTTTGAATCCACGGCGCGATCATCAAGCCGCCAGCAACAGCAGGTGCTATCACCGCGCGGTCGCTGCCGAGGCCATCATCAATGTCTCCGGTGGGCAGGACCGTATCAACAGACAAAGCGAAGGCACCGAAGAACTGCGAGTAGTCCTTCCATAGGATATTGAAGTAGCGCAGGCGCGTATCGCCTATTCCGGTCTTGCCGGTAGATTCATTGCGCAGCAGCGGAAGCTCTACCAACACCAGGTTCTCGGGGTTTGGCGCCCATTGCAGGTTCCCGCGATAGCCCCAGATGTCCGTGCCAGCGGCTTCGGTGTACTCGAGGTTGTGACCGAAGGAGCTGAATAGATTGGTTGGCTTTGAAGTGTCCGGCGCTTCGATTGGGTTACCAGCAGCATCGGTACCTACGATGTCGTATTCGTCTTCGGCATTGTCGTGATCTTGGGCAGCGGCAACCCCGGTTGGAAGTGCAGCTACAAGCAAGGCCAGCGCCAGTGCGATGAGGCTGTTGGAAAGGCGGGTAGTGTCAAAGTCCATCATCGGCTCCGTGCGAAGAGTTGAGTACGAAGGGCCCAGCGATCGTATCTGTCTGAATCGGGTTGGATTCCAGGTGATGGTCGCTTGCACTCTCCACCATCATCGGCAATGCGGTAGCCCGCACGCTATCGGATTCCTGCCATCGTTTTTCCGGTGCACGGATGACCGGTACAGCTGTATTCGGATACCCGTTAACACCCCTTCCTAACTGCAGCTTCGGTGTTGTACAGTGCTTGTTCGACAGGTTCGCTCAGATGAGCTTCGGGAGGCTACGATGCGTTTGATTTCCATAGTGCTGGTCTTGTTTTTTGCTGGTTCACTGGCGGCTTGCGGCAACCCTCACAAGAAGGCTGCCAAGGCGCAGGCCAAGAGTTATGAGGCGCAAGGTGAGGTGGCCAAACAACGGTTGAGACTGGTTGATCAGTATCAAGAGTGTGTTATTTCGGCGAACAATGACACGATGAAAATTGAGGCCTGCGACTCCTATCTGAAGGCAGCGGAAGCCCTGAAGTAGGTTGCAGTCGGCAAGAAGGGTCGGACTTGAGCAAGTGGAGAGGGTGGTTCGCGCGCGGCTTGTTTTTGCCGTTGTATTTTGCCGCTGCCGTTTCTAAAGGAAGCGACTTTGCCAGGTGAGCCTCTATCGGCCTGCCGGGTGGCCTACGGTTACGAGGGCGAAGAGCAGCCTTCCATGTGAGCGGGTCGGTGTCGGCAGAGTAAACCGATTTCTGCCAAAATGTGGGCAGGCAATTGGAGGACTCAGCATGTCAATCAGGTACCTTGTTTCCCTTATCTTTGGCGGTTTGCTGCTGCCAGTGGCGGTGGATGCTTCCGAGCAACCTGACATTACCGGCTTGAATGCAATCGACTCGACGATTTCACAGGCCTCACGCGCAGTGCGCGCCATGACCGTTCGGCCCGGCAGCCAGTTTGCGGTGGCCCAGGGGCTGCTGTCAGATATCACCTACCGCACCGCGAATTTGATCGGTCACGCCGCACCTGAACTGCGCATCACCGGTGCCGGTGCCACAGTCACCGACTCGGGCAAGGGCTTTGCGCTTGGGTGGTACGTTCGTACTGAACAAGCCATCGACCAATCACAGGCAGAGGCTTTATGCGAAGGGCTGTTGGACGGCATCCGGGAAGGTCTGGGTTACGCTGCAGACGGTACTGCCAATGGACAAGTGGTCGGTGACGACGGGATTCCGCATGGTTTGGTCTTGGCAGCGGTATTCGGCGCGCTTAATCAGTCTGTTGGCGCCAATCGGCGCGCTATTGCGTTGGCGCAGGCGCTGGCCATCGAGGCGCATTCCGGCTTGTGGGCTGCCGTCGGCTATGGTGATGACCCGGAAAACAACGCTGTCTGTATTGAAGCGTTAAGACTGAGCGACTAATTCCAAGGTGACATCCAAATACGAGCAGCGTTCGCTGTCCGCTGCCAAGTGGGGCAGTTTGCTAATGGCCTTGGCCGGCGTCGCCGCTGCGGTGACGTCGCATTCCGATGCATTGATGGTGGACGGCTTGTATTCGGGCGTTAACTTCTTTGCTGCCATTATTGCAGCCCGAGTCGGGCAACAGGTGATGTCAGCCCCGGATGCCACGTACCCACTGGGTCAGGATGCCGCCGAGCCCATCTATGTCACCTTTCGCGCACTGGTGCTGCTAGGGGTCATGGTGTTTGCTGCGATGTCGGCCGGTGGCAAGGTCATCACATTCTGGTCCGGCGGTGACGTCGTTGCACTGAACTATGGTCCAATCCTGATTTACGTCGTCGCCATGGTTGCGATTTGTTTTTCGCTGTCGGCCTTTCACTTTCTCAACCTGCGACGCAGTGGTGGCAAAAACGCGATCTTGCGAACAGAAGCTCAGGCAGCCCTGTTCGATGGTTTACTGACCGCAGGCGCTGGCTCGGCTTTGCTGATGTCGCAATGGTTGGTGGGTACATTCCTGGCACCGATCATTCCGATCGTTGACTCTCTGATTGTGCTGTTGCTGGTGGTGGTGATCCTGCCGCAGCCGATCGAGATTCTGCGACACGCCCTCAAGCAATTGATGGGCGCAGCAGCGTCGTCTGGCGAGCATCAAGCAGCGATCGGGGAGGTCATGGCCAGGCACAGCGAAAGCTTTGATTTGCTCCGCGTCGACGTTTTGCCGATGGGTCGCAGAGACAGTGTGGTGGTGCGCGCCCGTCCGCGCCATGGGGTGACCGGCCTCGACGTTGATCAACTTCGCGATGAGATACAAATGCTCTACCAACAACGGTTCGGCTTGGCGCGAACGTTTGTGTTGATTACTGACAGGTCGGAATTTTCAGATACCGATGGTACGCCACGCAAATGAGTGGACCTCGAAGGGCTTGGAGGCGCTTTGCCGTCATCGCCACTGGCCTGGTGCTGGCGGCGTTGCTCGGTGTCGCTCTGCTGGCCAGTTTTGCAGTACCTGTTGGCTTGGGGCTGTTCAAGAACCAAATCGCCAACGCTTCTACGCAGTTACTCGGCCTGCCCATTACCTTTGATCAGGCGGTATTGCGAACCGGCCCACAGCCCAGGTTGTCGGCCACAGGACTGGTACTGGGATCTGTAGACAAACCACTGCTGCGCGTGCAGCAGTTGGAGGCGGGGCTTGAGCTGGCCGCACTGTTTTCCAGTCAAGTCGAGCTGACAGCCATCGAGATCTCTGGGCTGGTCTATGACGCACACGCGACGCAACTGCAATTGTCGAGCGACGACAATGATGACAGCAGCGACTGGCAAGTGGTTGCACCGCCTGAGCTTATGGTCACCGACGCGGCAGTGCTGGGGGAGAATTTTCACGTCGACACCTTGCAATTGGTCACTGATCAGCAGTCGCGGATCTCCGTACAAGCCATGTGGCAAGACTTGCCAATGACCCTGGACGCTCAATTGCCGCCGCTTCAGGCTCTGCATGCGTTGCGGTGGGATCAGGCGCTTCTGGAGCTAAAGGTGCTGGACTCGGAAGTTCGAGCCCAAGCTAGCGAGATGTCTGAGTCTGGCGGTGTCCTGCAAGTTTCAGGCGATATTGATTCGACCGCGTGGCAATTGCTGGGCTTGGCTGGTGGGCCGCAAACACTGAATCTGCAGAGCCGCGTGCAACGCGATCAACAGACCTTCTTGCTGAGCGAGCTTTCACTGTCAGCGGACTCGGATCGATTGCAAATTGAGCGGCTTGAGATTGAATCCGGTGGTGACCGTTTGGCTGTTAAGGGGCAGATCAACGACCTGGCGATTTCGATTGACTCATGGCAGCGATGGCTGTCGACCGAAGCGGCTGATGAACCTTCTGCGTTGCAACAGTGGCCATTGGATCTGCAGCTTGAGATCGACCAGGTCAGTGCCAACTACCAGGCCCATGATGTGGTGCTGAGCAGCAGTAAATTAAGCATGAATCATAGCGTGCTGCGGCTTGTCTCCGCTCTCGATGTTGCAAGCGATGCGCAGAGCCTCGGTCATGCTCAGATCGATGCCTCTGTGCTATTGCAGCCAGACTGTATGCGCCTTTCAGGGTCATCGCAGGCTGCGCTTCAGCGGCCCTGGCAGCTCAATTCAGATTTCGCCGTAAATCAGTTGCAGCAGGTGCTGGCGGAGTTCGATATTTGTATCGACGACATCGACAGCGCGTTGGCCAATCCAAAGCTGAAGCTGGACGTCAGTGGCCTGGCGATCGCCATGGATGAATCTGCAATGCCTGTTGATCAGCTGTCCATTGAGCTTGGCGATGGGCGTGGTGTGGCCAACATCAGGACCGTGCTTGAGGGGCGCCCTTTGACCGCAACAATCCGTGCACCAGGTTTGCCGCAAGCATTCGAGTCAGGCCAGATGCCGTTCGAGCTGGACGTGGACGACACCGAGGTGGCCTCGGCGCTCAGTGGCACGATCAGCTGGAATCAGGATGACTTTTCTGTGCTGGCCGACTTGACCGCGGCTGGACGGGGCGATGGCGAGCTGAAGTTGTCGGCAGCTGTGCAGCTCGATAATGAACAGCTGTCCATTCAGGACGTGTCGGTCGATATGGTGGGTATTGACCTGGAGGGGCAGTTTAAAGCCGAGTTTTCCGACCCGCCCCGCATGACGGTTGAGGCCAATGCCGGGCTGATCGACAAGGCAAGGCTGATGCACTATCTCGGCCGCCTGGATCGGGAGTTGGAGGAAGCTGAACAGCAGGGCGATGCGTTTGACTGGCTAGGTGCTGACTTTGAATTTATCGACCAACTGTTGGCAACGCCGCTGATTGAGTTTCGTCTTGCCATTGAAGAGATAGCCGGTCTTGCAGTGGGCGTGTCGGATATCAAGGCACAAGGCAAGCTTGGGGCAGGACGCATAGACGACGCCCAGATTAGCGCGAATTTCGACAATGTCGATGTGGCCGGCACCCTCAAAGCCGATTTCTCCGGACACGAAGAACAACTGGCGCTGACTTTGGACGCGCAGAATGTTGATCTCGACGCGATCTTGCGCCGGCTCAAGATCAACCCGGGTGTCGAGATTCAGGCACCGTCAGCGTCGCTTTCAGTGCAATCCAAGGGACGCAACCTGGCTGCTCTTTTGACTCATGCTGACCTTCGTTTCGCTATCCCGCAAACAAGCTTCGACATCGGTGGAGGGGATGAATTGTGGCGTACGCTGAGCATCACCGAAATGGTCGTGGGCACCGGTGTTGGCGATCCGGTTCGTATTGATGCCCTGGTCGATATTGACGGTGCACCGATGACCGCGGAGCTCATAGCGCCGTCCATTGATGACATGCTGAACAAGCCTGAGGAACCTATAGCGGTGCAATTGACGCTGGGTTCCGAAGAGGATCAGCTCACCGCTGTTGGTCGTGTGTTACAGCCGGTCAGTGATGATCGATTTGAAGCGGATATTCAGTTGAGTGGTACGCGGCTTGATCTGCTTGATGGTGCCGATGATGATCTGCAGCCTGAACTGGGACCGTATTCGATTGCTGCCAACATAAAGGCCACTCCTGAGCGCGTGGAGTTGTCACTGACTGAGGCGACCATCGGTTATAGCCGACTGCAAGGCGCGGTGACCATTGATCGATCACAGAGTCGGCAAAGGATTGATGTTGTTGTTGATGCCGAGAGAATTCGCATCGAGGACCTGGTGGATACCGAGCTGGCAGATGCGGTAGATCCAGCAGAGCAGGATCAGGTGCCGGCAACAGTTGCCGAACAACTGGATCGGTTTTTCAATGAATTCCTTCCAGAGCTGGTGTTGGAGTCGGATCTTTCATTGACGCTACAGGCCGATGAGATTCGTGCCAATGAGCAGCTTTTGGGGTCGGGTGTCGTCGTCGCCACATTGATGGACAAGCGGTTGCATGTATCCCGGCTGGAAATCATTACCCCACACGGGGAGATCATGGGCTCGCTTGATCTGGCCGACACTGCCGCCGGGGCCAGTATCGACCTGGATCTGGATATCGATGGCCTGGATATGGCCGTTGTCGCCCAGCGGGTAGGGCAAGATCACGACGGCTTAGGCTTATTGTTCATGAAGGCTGATTTGCATGGCGAGGGTCAGGACATCGTGGACATGCGGCGGTCCCTGACGGGTCGCTTGGACATGTTCTTCTGGCCGGAGAATGTGTCAGCAGGGACTTACGACCTTTGGGTCTCCAACGTCTTTCTCGCCATCTTGCCGCTGTTCGGCAAAGGCGAATCAAACTTCAATTGTGCTGTCGCACGCTTCGGCATTGCCGATGGCGTTATGAACGCAGAAACCCTGATGGTCGACACCAGCAAGATGGTGGTGCATGGGCGCGGTGAGATCAACCTGGCAGATCAAACGCTGTTGCTAGGCTTTGTGCCGCAGTCGAAAAAGGCGGCCTTCTTGTCGATGGAAACGCCGGTAACAATCAAGGGACCGATTGACGACTTTGGGGTGTCTATTGGGCCTCTGGACATGGCGTTTTCCGCCTTTCGTTTGTACTACAACTTGCTGTACGTCCCCTACCAGTGGATGCGTGGTCGCGCATTGCCTGAAGATGGCATGCCGATTTGTCTACAGGAAATGCAGTGGGAGCAGCCTGAGGACCGGCCGGCCGCGTTGCAGGATTTTCCGATTCCATTCGAAGATCAGAAAAAACCCAGGAGGTCCAGATGAGCGGCTACCGTTACCGCACGTCCATTGGCATCTTGCTTTTGGCGCTAATCTCAGCCTGTGCCTCTTTTGACCCGAAGCCGATTGAGCCCGTTATCGATGCCTACATGACCCGGGCGCTGACCGAGCGTGACCATGGTGTTTCTGTCAACGCAGTGCCACTGACCGCCGAAGAATCTGCAGCAATATTTGGCGTCAAACTGGCCAGGAAGAAGATTCAGCCGGTTTGGCTGGCTATCGACAACCAGGAGTCTTCGGACCTTTGGCTGCTGACCTTGATGCTGGACCCCGACTACTACTCGACGCGTGAGGCGGCCTGGGCATTGGGTGCTCGTTACAAGCGCGAAATTGAAGACCACTTTGCGAGCTTCGACATGCCGATTCATGTTCCGGCTGGGCAACGGGTCGAGGGTTTTGTGTTCACTACCCTAGATGAGCACGCCAAGGCGATCAGCGTGTCGCTGGTGGGCGATGACCATTTTCGGCAGGTCGATATGGTGTTTTCAATGCCGGCCAAGCGCGGGCTGGACTGGCAGAGTGTTGACTTCGATACGCTTTACCCGTCGCTCGCCGAGTTGGATGAGGTGCAACTAAAGGCCGAGCTGGAGGCTTTGCCGTGCTGTGTGCTCAGTACCGATGAACAGCGAAATGGCGACCCCGTCAATGTGGCCTTTGTTGGTTCGGCCGATCAGCTTTACTCGGTGCTGGTGCAGGCGGGCTGGGATGAGACCCATGCTCTGACTGCTGGAACCGCGGTGAAGACTGGCGTGAAAGGTGTATTCGGAGGTGAGTACAAACATTCGCCAATCAGCCCATTGTTGCTGTTCGGTCGCCCCCAGGATGCCGGTTTTCAAATGGCGCGGTCCAACATCCATCAACGCAATCACATGCGAGTCTGGAAATCCCCCTGGAGTTATCAGGAAACGCCGGTCTGGATCGGTCAGATCAGCCGTGACATCGGGGTCAGGTTCACCAGATATTCACCATTTCTCACCACCCACAAAATCGATCCGGACATCGATGAATCGAGATACGCATTGACGCAACAGATGCTGCTCAGTCAGCGCGTGCGAGCCTTTGGCTATGTTGGTGGGTCTTTGCATGCGACACCGAATGAGCCGGGGTTCAATACGACCTTCGATCCGATGTGGTCTGATGGCCAGCGCGTGGTGTTCTTTCTGACAGACAACCCAACCGCGCTGGATGAAATAGACTATATCGACTTTGATTAGTTTGCCGACCAGTGTCCCGCGAGTCTGTGGCGAGACCTGCTGACCTTGCTTGGCGCAAGCGGTTGGCCGGCTGACAAGTCAGCCGGCCACTTAGCCTTTAGCGGTTTGGTGCGGTGAACGGGTAGTCGGCGAAGATCGCGGTAACCGCATTGTTGATCGGCTCGCGCGGTGCCTTCAACGCTTTTTCCGTTATGCGGCCAACAGCACTGCCTTCCCAGACGATCTGCTCGCGTTGCATGTCGACCAGGTCAATGGTTAGCGTTCCTTCGGTCCATTGATCAACTCGCGTTTCGTATCGTGTTGCGCCCCAGTAGCCATAGTGACCATACCAGGGGTCGACGTACATGCTGGAGGTCGGCACGGTAGAGACCCGGGTCTTCTCATCTGAGTGAACGAAGAAGTTGACCTCAAGGTCCGGATTGCTTTCGTCGTAGTAATAGCCGCGAACAGCCATTTCCCGCTTCACCGCATCTTTCAGTATCTGCGTGATCAAGGTCGAATACTGAGCGTTGTCGGTACCCACTCGGTCAAAGAAACCGTAGGTCTTGTAGCGGCTAAAGTCGCCGGACGGGTCATAGTCTGAATAGATCTTCGGTGACGAGGTGCAGCCTGCGGCCAACACGACCAAGCCCAAAGCTAAAATTGCGATTTTTCTCATGAGTCAGTCCAGGTAGTAGTGTGATAAGTCAATCATATCAGAGCTTCCCGTGTCGCTTTAGCCGCCGTTTCGGATCATGTGACGGAGCAACTCTTGCGACGGTTCGCCGGTTTCGAGCAGGCCGTGGTCAGCCTGGTATCGCATGATCGCCTCCCTTGTTCGGCTGTTCATGCTGCCGATATCGCCCGGGTCGTAGCCGAGGCGAAGCAGTGAACGCTGGATCTCCGATACGGTGCCACCTGAAGACGAAGTGTTGTAAGTGGGCGTCGAGCGATAGGATGAGCGGTACCGTTCCATTTCCGCCTGGCGTCGATAGTGCGCCGCTTCCTGCTCTGCTCGTCGCCGGGAATGCCTTTCCCGATTGACGCCGCGTGACAGTCCCCGGATACCACCCAAGGTTGCACCGATATCGGCTCCGCGGTCACCACCCAGCAAGCCGCCGATCAAGGCACCACCAATGGCGCCGCCAATCGCTTCGCCGAATGGTCCGCTCTGTGCTGGTGAAGATAGTGCAAGGGCAGTCAACAAAATCGTAACTGTGCTAAGTCTTTTCATTGCTGTTTCTCCCCTTTGATCCAGATCTCACTTTCAATTGCGCCGTCGGCAAGTGTCACAACGAAAGTACCATTGGGTTGCCCGTCCTGGAACGGTCCCTCGTATACGTTGCCGTCAAGATCTGTGAATTTGCCGTCTCCTTCCGGTTCGCCTTCACTGAAAGGGCCCTCGTAGCGCCCTTCGGAAAATTCAGCAACCCCGGTACCATGGGGCTCATCGTTGAGCCATTTTCCTTTGTAGTAGACACCATCGGTGGTCAGGATTTCGCCTTCGCCGCTGCGCTGACCGTTGAGCCACTGGCCACGGTACATGTCGCCGTTGGCGAAAGTCATGAAACCCTGACCATGAGGTTCCAGGTTCAGAAATTCGCCTTCGTACTCAGCGCCATCTGGAGTCGACGCGCGACCCGCGCCTGCACCTGAATTTCCATCCAGTATGCCCTCGAAATATGAGCCATCCGGGCCAAAGTACTCCGCTTGCCCGTCGATAATGCCGTCAACGAATTGGCCGACAATTCTGTGTACGCCATCATCGGTATGTTCGAAGTAAACGCCGTGGCCGTGCGCTCGGCCATCGTTGGCGGGGCCGTCATAACGGTATTGGACCTCGCCATCGTCGGTTACGACTATCGAGCCCTCTCCGTTGGCAAGACCTTGAGCGCAATCGCCGGTCCAGAGCACTTCGTAGTCGGCCGGGAGATCAAGAACTTCAATCATGCAACCGGTTGTGGGGTCTTCATACCAACCCTCCAGCGCCGCAGCGATGGGGGCGGCAATCAACGCTGAGGCCATAAACAGTGTTCTCATCGCTTTTCCGTCCGCGCAACAAAAAAACCAAACTGCCATGCCGCTGTTATCGTCGTCAATGACTAGTTGCTGGCACTTTCGGCCATTCAGCTCTCGGGAGCGACGTAACCGGCAGGTTTCTCTGAGCCCTTGCCGAAGAAGAACTTCTCCATTTCCTGCTCGAGAAACTGGCGATGTCTGGGGTCAATCGGGGTCAATCGGTTTTCGTTGATCAGCATCACTTGATGCGCCAGCCAATCTGACCAGGCTTGTTTGGAGACCCGCTCAAAGATTCGCTTGCCCAGGTCACCAGGATAGGGTTGCCGGTCCAAGCCCTCGGCTTCTATGTCGAGTTTGATGCAGTGAACGGTGCGGGTCATGGTCTCTCCAATACGGTGCGAACAGGGGTAGGCAATCCGAGCTTTGTGGCTTGCTTTGGCGATAGCCAGCGACTCGAAGCATCCATTATAGCGCCGGCCTGGTAGCCCTTGACCAGCATCACTTCGGCGTGAAGGTGGTAGTGCGAAAAGCTGTGGCGGATAGTGGTCAACGCTTTGGGTGTGCTTTGGCAACCCAAGGCCATTGTTTGGATCAGCAGATCATCTTCCGAATCAAATTCGGGGAGGCACCACAGACCGCCCCACAGTCCACTTGCCGGTCGTTGCGTTAAAAGCAGGCGGCCGGCATTGTCTTCAAGCTTTAGCCACCAGCGCTTGCGCGTCGGCAACACCTTTTTGGGTCGGGGTGTGGGCAGTTGATCGTGCAATCCCTGCGCCAGGGCCTGGCATTCATGATGCACCGGACAGCGCTGGCAATCCGGTCGGCGGCGCGTACAAAGCGTTGCCCCAAGGTCCATGATGGCCTGGGTATAGTCGGCGACGCGTTCGGTTGGCATGTGGGCCTGCGCCAGTTCCCATAGCCGGCGTTCAACGGCGGCCTTGCCTGGCCAGCCTTCAATACCATGCAGGCGGCACATCACGCGTTTTACGTTGCCATCAAGAATGGCGACAGGCAATCCAAATGCCTGTGCTGCGATGGCGTTGGCGGTGGAGCGACCAATACCTGGCAGGTCTTGAAGCTGCTGTGGTGAAACAGGCAACTGGCCGTCGTGTTCTTGCATACACCGTTGCGCGGCTTTGTGCAGATTTCTGCCACGAGCGTAGTAGCCCAGCCCGGACCAGTGCGCCAGAACATCGTCCAGCGTCGCTTCGGCTAAAGTCTGCAGCTTGGGAAACGCTTCCATGAAACGCTCAAAGTAGGGAATGACCGTGGCAGCCTGTGTTTGTTGCAGCATGATTTCCGACACCCAGATGCGGTAAGGCGTGGGCGATTTCTGCCACGGCAGACTGTGCCGTCCGTGCTGATCAAACCAGTCCAGCAAGTTTTTTACAAAAAATGAGTATTGCGCGGTTGTATACAATGTTTGTCTGTGTTAACTTCTGCGCTCACTGCTGGTCACACACTGAACAACGGATGTAAAGCGACACGTAGTTGACCTGTTTCCGGGTTGGTCGAACCTGGATAGGTGGTGCCCCTCAATGGGCATCATCGTAAACGGAGGGCGGGCCGCCCCCAAAAACCGCCCTCCGTTTTCCTTTTTCAATGCGCTAGCCGAGCCGACTGGCCTCACGGCAACAAGGCGTCGACAAACTCCGCCGGATCGAAATCACGAAGGTCGTGAACCTGTTCACCGACGCCGATGTACCTCATCGGAATCCCGAATGTGTTGGCCAGTGCAAAAAGCACACCGCCCTTGGCCGTGCCGTCGAGCTTGGTCAAGGCCAGGCCACTGACCTTTACTGCTGCGGCGAACTCCCTGGTCTGTGACAACGCGTTCTGGCCGGTGCTGCCATCGAGTACCAATAACACTTCGTGCGGTGCCGTTTCATCCTGTTTAGCGACCACTCGGCTGACTTTTGTCAACTCATCCATCAGGCCACCACGGGTGTGCAGGCGGCCAGCGGTGTCGGCGATGACAACATCAATGTTTCGTGCTTTCGCTGCGGCGACAGTGTCGAAAATCACCGAGGCCGAATCTGCCCCTTCACCTTGCGATATGACCGGGACGTCGACTCTGCGGCCCCATTCAGCCAACTGTTCGCAAGCCGCTGCCCGATAACTATCCCCGGCCGCCAGAAGCACCGATTTGCCCTCGGCCTTGTAGCGAGCGGCCAGTTTGCCAATGGTGGTGGTCTTGCCGGCACCGTTAACACCAACGACCAAGATGACAAATGGGCCGCCGCTGGCGGGCCGCTGGATGGTCAATGGCACGGCGACCTTGTTGGCCATGTCTGTCAGGTAATCTTTTAACGCGCCCATCAAGGCATCGAAGTCATCAAGCCGGCTGCGTTTGATGCGCAGGCGCAGCTCATCAAGAATGGTGCCAGTCGTTTGCGCACCAACATCAGCGACCAGCAAGGCAGTTTCGAGCTCTTCGAGTACATCCTCATCGATGCGTCGTCGTACATTGACCATGCCTTTGAGGCTTTGAGCGATTTGCTGACGGGTCGCCCGCATCCGTTCGCGCAGAGGCTGCGGCGTTGGCTCTGGTGCAGTCTCGGCCGGTGCCGGTGCCTGTTCGACGGCAGCTTCGGTCTGCTTGTTTCGGTTTCGCTTAAAGATCATGTGAACGAGTACAATCTGTTTTTTGCTCCAATATCTGCAAATGCGGTCCAAAGGCAAACAAATCAACGCACGCATATCGGAAATCCGTGTCATCGCGGGTCAATACCGGGGCCGCAAGGTCAAGGTTCTGGACGCCGAAGGCTTGCGCCCCAGCGGTAGCCGTATTCGAGAGACGCTGTTCAATTGGCTGGCTCCCTACTTGCCCGGTGCTCGCGTGCTCGATTTGTACGCCGGCAGTGGCATTTTAGGTGTTGAGGCGGTATCCAGAGGCGCTGATCACACCGATCTGGTGGAGTTGTCAGCGCGGGCCGCGCGCACGATTCATGGCACGCTAATCGACTTTGGTATCGACAACGCGCAAGTACATACCGCGTCGGCCGAACAATTTCTGTCGCGGGACCTCGGTCCCTGGGACATCGTGTTTATCGACCCGCCTTTTGCGGAGGGTCCAAGCGCTTCGGTGCTTCGCCATTTGCAAAGCGCCAGCATGGTGACCGAAGGTGCATGGGTATATGTAGAAAGCCCAATCGAATCGCCATGGCCGATGCCGGAACGTTTTACAGAGCATCGCGGTAAGGTCGCTGGGGGCGTTGACTATCGGCTGTACCGCGTAAGTTGTAGTTAGAGGTCGTCCACGATTTTCTTAAGGCGGGCGCTGCCCGCTCTCTGCGCGCCGCGCTTCAAAAGCAAAGACATGCACAATGAGAGAATGAGGGAAATGAGGGCTGCGGCTGCAGCCTTGGGGTTCGACAGGGGGAAGGGGGGGCGCATTTGCCTGGGGCGCAACGCGGTTCTGGAGCCGGCACCCGGAATCCATCTTGAAAAGCGGGCCGTGCTCGCCTCACTGATCTCCTTTTCTCATTGTGATCATTTTTTTGGGCGTGCGCTGCACGCTCTCTGCGCGCCGCGCTTCAAAAGCAAAGACATGCACAATGAGAGAATGAGGGAAATGAGGGCTGCGGCTGCAGCCTTGGGGTTCGACAGGGGGAAGGGGGCGCGCATTGCCTTGGGGCCAACGCGGTTCTGGAGCCGGCACCCGGAAGCCATCTTGAAAAGCGAGCCGTGCTCGCCTCACTGATCTCCTTTTCTCATTGTGCTTATTTTCTTAAGGCGGGCGCTGCCCGCTCTCTGCGCGCCGCGCCTCAATAGCAAAGACGTGCACAATGAGAGAATGCGGGAAATGAGGGCTGCAGCTGCAGCCTGAGGGTTCGACAGGAGGAAGGAGGGCGCATTGCCGGGCGCGTAACGCGGTTCTGGATCCCGGTCCCGGGTCCAGGCCCGGATTTTTAACTCACGTGGTCACGCCATCCGCCATTTTCGCGTACCATGTTTGGTTGCGGAATAATCAAGAAAGAGGCCCTTCTTAATGCATCGGATTTGTTTGCTGCTGGCATTGTGCGGCGGTGCCCACCTCGCGCACGCTCAAACCCTCATTTCACAGGACGATCTGGACATTGCGGCGCAGCTGCGCGACCGGGCTCTAAACAGTGACATGGCTTATCAACTGCTCGAGTCCTTGACCGTTGAAGTGGGGCCGAGAATGGCCGGGACGCCCGGTGATGCTGCAGGCGTGGCGTGGGCAAAGAAGACTTTCGAGGCGCTTGACTACGATCAGGTCGCCTTGGAGCCGGTAACATTTCCACTTTGGCGTCGCGGCGCCGAGTCTGCCGAAGTGACGGCACCGTATCCGCAACCGCTGGCGGTGACCGCATTGGGTTTTTCTCCCGGCACCGGACCGCAGGGCGTTGAGGCCAAGGTCGTGCACTTTGGCACGCTGCACGAGCTTGCGCAGATCGAGGATGGCTCGTTAAACGGCGAAATCGTGTTTATCTCCAATCAAATGGAACGCACCAAGACCGGCGAAGGCTATGGTCCGGCCGTGGTCGCGCGACGCGATGGCTCGACTGTTACCGCAGCCAAAGGTGGGTCTGCGGTGATGATTCGCTCAGTTGGTACTGACAACAACAGGACGCCTCATACCGGCACCATGCGAGTCGAGCCTGGGCAAGCCGCTGTTCCCGCCGCTGCATTGTCAAATCCCGATGCCGACCTGTTGGTGGCCATGCTTGAGCGTGGTGATGTCACGGTCAAGTTGTCGCTCGATGTGGGCATTGACGGTGAAGGGCTGTCGCACAACGTGATTGGCGACATCAAAGGCAGCGATAAAGCTGACGAGTTTGTGATCATCGGCGGTCACCTTGATTCATGGGACCTGGGCACCGGTGCGGTTGACGATGGCTTTGGTGTTGCCATCACTATGGCAGCGGGGCGCTTCATCGCCGAACATGCTCCACGGCCGCCATCGCGCACTATTCGTGTTGTGGCCTGGGCCAATGAAGAGCAAGGGCTGTGGGGTGCCAAAGCCTATTATGAGGCGCACAAAGACCAATTGGAAAAACACCTGGTTGGGGCCGAGTCAGACTTTGGCGCGGGTCGCGTCTGGGCCTTTGCCTCACGCGTTAACAAGGCAGCCTTGCCGGTGATTGGACAAATCCACTCGGTACTTGAGCCGCTCGGTATTGAGTTGGGCAACAATGCCGCGTTTGGTGGGGCCGATGTATTGCCGCTTCGGGCTGCGGGCATGCCTGTAGTTTCCCTTTATCAGGACGGCAGTGACTATTTCGATTATCACCACACCGCAAACGACACACTGGACAAAGTTGATCCAGAGGTGATGCGGCAAAACTTCGCCGCCTGGGTGGCCTTCACCTGGCTGGCGGCCAACTATCCGGGCACTTTTTCGCCGGCACCGGTGATTGAGTGATCGAGGGTTTAGCGTAGGCATTCTCAGGTGACTGGCAGTTCACAATTCGCGTTGCCGATTGGCACGCGCTTCGAACAGCTTGAAGTGGTTGAACTGCTTGGGTCGGGCGGCTTTGGCATCACCTATCGCTGTCGCGACTTGCATCTGCAGGCGGATGTCGCGGTCAAGGAGTACTTTCCCAACGATATCGCCCGGCGCCGCGCTGATGCAGTCAGTGTTATTCCGAGTGGCGAGGATACCGTCGATGCCTTTGAAACAGGCAAGGAGAGGTTCCTCAACGAGGCTCGTACCCTGGCGCGGTTTCGACACGCCAATCTGGTTCGGGTCCACCAGTTTCTGGAGGCCAACGGAACCGCCTACCTGGTAATGGATTACGAGTCGGGCAAGACTCTGCTCGATCGAATCCGTCAGGGCGATTACCCCGATGACCTGGAGATACGGCATCTTTTGACCGGTTTGCTGGACGGTTTGGAGGTCCTGCATGAACACGGCTTCCTGCATCATGACATCAAGCCGGCGAATGTTGTTTTGCGCGAAGACGGAAGCCCGGTATTGATCGATTTCGGTGCGGCGCGTCGAACTGTAGTGGAAGGGACGGCGACCATGACCCGCTTCCTGTCGCCAGGCTATGCTCCGATCGAACAGTATGGGGCAGATCAGGCTCAGGGTGCCTGGTCAGATTTGTATGCTCTGGGTGCAACGTTCTATCACCTGATCACAGCTCATCCGCCGGTTGAATCGCCGCAAAGGGCGCTGGAGCTCGCTACCAACGACGAAGAAACCATGACGCAGGCGGTAGATGCTGCGGAAGGGCGCTACGACAAACACTTGCTGGCAGTGATCGATTGGATGTTGGCGGTTTATCCGCATGAGCGTCCAGAGAATGCGGCTGCTGTCCGCGTTAGCTTGTTGGGTACAGGTCTAGGCTCGGAGGCCCCGACCGTGCCTATTCGTTCCAATCCGACCACTCGCGCATGGCGACCGTGGGCGATCTCAGCGGCACTGGTAGCTGTCGCTGTTCTGGTCTTCACGTGGGTCTCTCTGGATAAACGGCCAGCTGCAACAGTGGACTCGGCCTATGTCTCGGTTGGTCCCTTCCGCGCCGTCGGGGAAGACTCGGAATACCTGGCCGAAGGGGTCACCGAGGCCCTGGTCGCCCAACTTGGCCCGACACCTGGACTTTTTCTGGTTCGGTCCAGTCCGCAGCTAAAAACCGAATGGTCCATTGAGGGGGCCGTGCTACGGCAAGGCGACAAGCTGCGTGTCACCTATCAACTGAGCAAACTCGGGCAGCCGGCTGCCTTGCGTTCTGGCGTCGTCGATGGTGTTTTGGCTGAACTGTTTGATATCCAGGATCGGCTATCTACACAGGTTGGAGAAGGGTTGGCAGTAGATGTTGGGCTCGCTTCAGTGGTTACGTTAGATAGACCCGAGCCAGTGATTGGTGCCTACGAGGCATATCTTCGAGGCATGGTGGCCGTTCGAAAGGCATCCACCCAGTCGAACCTGCAAGAAGCGCTAGAGTGGTTTGAAGTCTCATTGAAATCAGATGAACAGTTCGCACCCGCGTTGGCGGGGATATGCAATGCTGCATGGACGCTGTTTCGGACTACTGGAGAGAGACAACTGGTTGATCAGGCAGAGGCTACCTGTCGCCAGGCACTGACAATTGACCCGTCTTTGGTCGCTACGCGAGTAGCGTTGGGTCGATTACTCACAGGAACTGGAAGAGGCGAAGAGGCTAGGGAGATATATGATCAGGCGATCAATCAGGGTTTGGGCAACTCCAACTTGTACCTGGGGCTCGCGGCGCTGGAAGCATCGGTCGGTCAAACTGAGGCTGCTGAGCAAGCACACCTTGATGCGATAGATAGAGGTCGGGACGACTGGCGAACCCACGCCGCATATGGATCCTTTTTGATTCATCGCGGCAGGTTGGATGTGGCGGAGCAGGTGTTACAGGATGCTTTGAGCAAGACCCCATTTAACGCAGATGTCTTGAATGACCTGGGAGTCACAGCCTTGTATAGAGGGGACTTCGATTCGGCTGTGTCATATTTTGAACAGGCTATTGAGATTGACCCGACGCCTGAGGCCTTTTCAAATGCGGGAACAACATATTTCTATGCGGCGGATTATGATCGAGCTGCTGACTCATACCGAGAGGCGTTGAAACTTGCACCTCAAAACTTCATTTTGGCGGGGAACTTGGCTGATGCGCTTCGTTTGGCCGGCAAGGATAACAACGAAGAGTATCTTCAAGGTGTAGAGTTAGCGAGGTCAGCAATGGAGGTCTCGGAAACGAATATGTTGGCAGCTGCTGCCGCTGGTCTGTATTTGGCGCGGGCTGGCAGATTCTCTGATGCTGTCGAGATGATCTCCAAAGTCGACATGACGCGTGATCAAAGTATCGAAGTCATTCGCAACATGGTTGTTGCGTACTGGCTGATCGGAGACGAAGAAACCGCCATATCGACACTAGAAAAAGCAATTGAGCTCGGTTACAGCAAGGATATGATAGAAAGCGACCCTGACATGAAAGACATTCGCGCCGACCAAAGGGCAGTCGAGATACTATCGACACAGTAATGTAGTCTAGTCAGCTGAATTTGAATTGTTCACTTGAGGGAGAGGATATGAAATTTATTGGTAAAGCTATCACCATCGCATTGCTTCCAGCAGTTGGTGCCTGTGCCGTTGTTGTCGATGACCGTCAAGGAGGACGCCTTAGCGACGAAGAGGTGGCATTGATGGATGAGCGTTGCGGCAAAGGGGAGTGGGTTGACGGACGTCGAAACGAAGCGGTGTTGCGAGTTCGATTTCCTGACGGAATTGGAATGGCTGAGGTATCGACCTCTTGCATGATCCTGGGGACATCACAATCTTTGCGAATTGAAGTAGAGGACGGGCGTCACGCTGAATTTCGATTTCCGGATAACAGCCCGTTCGCTGCAAACTTGTTCCGTGTAGATGGCAAGAGGGGCGCAACGCTCAGGGTCGTTGAGGGAGCCGACTGTCCACTGACACGAGACTCTTTCGGCTGCAAATATGATGTCGCTGAGGCAGAGAACTCTCGAAGAGAAGTGCTCGACCCCATCATTATCATCAAGGGCGGCGGCGGCACACAATAGCCGCTCGACGCACATTGTTCCTTGCGCCCATGCCGACGAAGCCTGAGTAGGAGATACAACCTTGAGCCAGAACAATAACCCCATGTGGAAATCCCGAATGGGGTTTATTCTCGCTGCGACCGGGTCGGCCATTGGGCTCGGTAATGTCTGGAAATTCCCGTACATTGCTGGCGAGAACGGCGGTGGTGCCTTCGTTCTGGTTTATCTGTTGTGTATCGCCGCGATTGGCTTGCCGATCATGATGGCTGAGGTATTGCTGGGTCGCAGGACCCGGCAATCCCCGATGCGTGCATATGCGACCCTGGCCAAACAAGCCGGTGCCAGTCGTTTTTGGGCACCGGTCGGCGTGATTGGCGCCACGGCGAGTTTTCTGGTGATGACCTTTTACGCGGTGGTCGCCGGTTGGACCCTGGCCTACGTGTTCGAGGTCGGCAGAGGTGCCTTTGCGGGTGCGACCGCGCAACAGGTGGGTGAGCATTTCGGTCATTTCGTTTCAAACCCATGGGTACTGGCATTCTGGACCACATTGTTGATGTGGTCGGCATTGGCAGTGCAGTCTCTGGGTGTCAACAAAGGGATCGAGCGGGCTGTTCGTATCATGATGCCCGGTATGCTGGTCATGATCCTTGGGCTGGTGGGGTATGCCGCAGTTGAAGGTGAGTTTGCACAAGCCACGACCTTCCTGTTTCAGCCTGACTTTTCAAAGCTGTCAGCCAACGGCGTTTTGATCGCGCTGGGTCACGCCTTTTTTACCCTTGGGGTCGCCGGCGGCATCATGTTGATCTTTGGTGCCTACCTGCCCGAAGGGGTGTCGATTGCCCGTACCGCCGTCGCGGTGGCGGTCGCTGATACCTTGATTGCTTTATTGGCCGGCATGGCGATTTTTCCACTGGTGTTTGCCAATGGGCTTGAACCCTCGTCAGGACCGGGACTGATTTTCACCACTTTGCCGATCGCCTTTGGCTCCATGCCACTGGGTACCTTGATCGGTACGTTGTTCTTCGTGATGTTGTCGATGGCAGCTTTCACCACCCTGGTGTCGATTGTCGAGGCTTACGTTGCCTGGCTGGTTGAACGTGGATGGGGGCGGCGCAAAGCCACTTTTTCGGTAGGCCTGGTCGCATGGATACTCAGTTTCGGAACGGTGTTTTCGTTTAACGTGTGGTCCGAACCCAACATCTTCGGCATGACTTTTTTCGATGCGGTAGATCATCTGGCGACCAACATCATGCTGCCGCTTAGCGCCATTCTGATCACGATTTTCGTAGGGTGGGTACTAAAGCCTGCCATTACCACAGACGAGTTGGCGATGCGCGAGGATGCTATTTCCTACAAGGCCTGGCTGTGGTCGATTCGAGTCATCGCACCGGTTGCGATCATAGTGGTCTTTTTACACGCGATCGGCGTGTTCTAGGCTGCGGTCAGGCTGGCGGTTATTAGAACTGCCAGATTAGCCCCAACCACTTCGACCATTTGTAAATGGCGCGTTGAAACTTGGTCGTGCGCCCTTTGCTGCCGCCTTGGGCAATGATCTGTCTGCGCATTTGAAGCCACTGAGGCGAGCCCCATTGGTAGGATTGTTCAACCAACAGGTCGTAGCCGGCTTGCAGTTCGGCGATCAGTTGCGGGCTCTCAAAGAAAAAGCCCACTTCATTGTTCAGCAGGCGTGATCGATAGTCGAAATTGCTGGTGCCAACAAAGCCGACATCGCCATTGATATAGAACTTGGCGTGCATTTTTCCGTAGGTTTCATCACCACCAAAGTAACTCGAGTCGCTGCGCCCCAACTCGTAAATGCTGATCTGAGGGTGATTGACCATCCTTTGCCAGGCCTCGCTTGAGAGGAACGCCTCGGGTGCGCGATTCTCCTTGGTGTCTTTCCACCTTTCGATCATGGCCTCATCCAGCAGCAGGCGGGGGACAGTGTTCATGTCGATCACTGCCTGGGCGATGAAGTTGTCGGAGGTCAGGGCTGAATTGGTCACCAATTCAAAGCGCGCTTCGGGGTAGCGGTCCAGCCAGTTGAGGATTTGCTGCGCCTCATCCACAGCTGCGGCCTGGTCCGTTTCGTCGTATTCGGCCAGGAATAAATACGGCGATGCAAAACTCAAGGTGGTGTTGTGGTCAAGGTGTCGATTGATTTGACGCATCACCTCGAGGATGGAGTTGCTGTTGCCGCGCTCGTTCTCCACTTGATTGACGAACACCTTGTTATCGGTGAGGTTCCCCAGTTCGTGTGCCAGGCGTACTTTGGCCGTGTGAAAGCCTTCGGACATGTACACATCCATCGAACTGAGTTCATCGGCCAGCAGCGGCCAGGACTTGACTTGCTGCAATGTCTCCAAGGCCTGTTGTCGCACTGCGTCGTAAGTCTTCAGGGTTCGTTGGCCACGGCCAGGGCGCAGTACATTGTTGCCCTTGAACAGGAAGATCACGCTGGCGTACTTGCCAGCCATCTCTGCCACTTGCGGCAACTCGGGGTTGCCCTCCGGCGCATCGCGCAGCAGGATCTCGGTGTCTCGGTAAGCATCCAGATCGAGCTCGCCCTCATTGCTGACACCATAGTAGTCCAGGGCGATGTTGCGGCCGCCGGTCATTACCATTGCCTTGCTCGGGTAACTGCCGTCGGTAACTAGAAGCTTGTCGTGTGAGCGTCGGTTGAAGTTGGCTGAGAAGTTGCTGACGGCATTGAAGGCCACGGCCTGTACGCGCGCTCTGTTCGTTGTCAGCTGGCCGTCAGCAGTTCGCATGAATCCAGCCTGGTCCTGGCAACCGACTATGGCGCGCAGCGTTTGCTTGGGCAAGGATGTGGAGCCCACGGCATCGACCATAATGCGAACATCGACACCGCGCTTGACCGCTTCACACAATGCTCCAAGCATGGCCATACCGACCGCGTCATCGCGCAGAATGTAATAGAAAAAGTCGATGGTGTGATCGGCCGCCTCAATCATCGCCAGCTTGACGGCCAACGAACGTTGGGCATCGGCGGTGGAGGGACCAATAATCTTGCCCAGTGCTTGCTGTACCGGAATATCAGCGGTCTTGCCCAGTTCG
Source organism: Lysobacteraceae bacterium (assembly GCA_021604725.1). Lineage (GTDB taxonomy): Bacteria > Pseudomonadota > Gammaproteobacteria > Xanthomonadales > BQJN01 > BQJN01. The sequence continues at coordinate 66,263 of BQJN01000002.1, forward strand.
ATCAAATCCGTGGGCAAGTTTTCGTTGGCTTTCCACGTTCGTTTTTTGTGGACATCGGCCGTAAAGTCATCATCGATGGCGTGTGCAGGAGGGCAATACCGAGCCAAGTCTCCCGGGCCACATAACTGTTGTTCTGGCACGGCGGAACAAGCAGCCAGGATCAGGCAAAACAGACCCGCGACATAAATTGAACGCATGGAGTTACTCGACACCGTCACTACCTTTTGTCGTCTTCATCGTATTTGAAATAGGCAACATATCTTAATGTAAGGAAATTGATAACCGCCATCATGGTGGCAATCTCATAGCGATCGAAAGCGACCGCCATGCCGATCAGCCCGGTGTTCCAGATACTGGCTGCTGTGGCGGTCCCCGAGACGCCACCCTTGTCTTTCAGTATCGCACCGCCGCCAATAAAGCCGATGCCGGTGATAATGCCCTGCAGAACTCGCGCCTCGGCATCGGTCGTGTCGAGCACCGCAATGCCTATCAGTGAGAAACCGCATGCGGCGACGGCAACCAAAGGAAAAGTACGCAGCCCCGCGCCACGGCTCGACCGCTCGCGGTCCAGGGCGATGGGCAGGGCCAACAGATAGGCGACCCCCAAATGGATCAGGTTAAATTTGATGATTTCCCAATCGAAACTAAGCTCTGGCATTGCCGTTCTCCCGTCGGTATTGGCGTACAAACAGTACTGCAAACACCGCGCTACGTGCTAATGGTGTTGGCTAATGCGGCGAATTTTCTCTGTCTTGGACAAGCGGCAAAAACGTCGGAGCTCGCGCAGCAAGCCGATATTTCGCGACTCCACGGCATGGCTGCGCTCCAAGTGTGCGCAATACTGACTCGCCAGCTTGTTGGCCAGCTGGTATCGATCTCTGACCGCATTGCCAAGCTCTGGGCGAACCTGAAAGTTGTTAAATAGGGTTTGGTGAATGGCGGCCGCAGACGTCCCTTCCTGCTGTTGCTTGACCAACGCCACGGTACTCAAAAACTTGTCCACCTCGGCGATCAGCTCCAGTTCAAGTTGGGTAATGGGGCGGTCGTGCTCAGCATGCCAGGCGGTATGTACGAAGTGACTGACCCCTTCCACCGCCATCAAAAAGGAATTGAGGTTCGCGGCATGCAGACGATCGGTCGGGTTGTCGTCGTGCAGTGCGTCCATCAACTTTTGATGCAGGAATAGCGAGATTTCCAGCTCACCATTGGATTCGGCGACCAGCAACTGCTCAGGGCTGTGCTGGAAGCTGTCGCCGGCCAGCACCGCAGCATGCACCGGATCATGCAGCAGGAAATCGTCGATCGGATAATGTACGTCGAAATCGTAGACGCCAGAAAGTTGCTGTTGCAGCTGCGCCAGCATCAATGCAAATGCCCAGCACTGAATCCGGGTAGTGGCGACCCCTTATGCCCACCCACTTCGTTCAATACGGCCACGAACAACGGGAACTGATCCGCCAACTCCGCGAATACTTCGTTGCGAGCAGTTTGCTGTCGATACGCCAGCGATGAGTAGGCCGACTCGCCCATGCCAATGTAATAGTCAATGCCTATGGGGCGCCGCGGGTGGTCCAGCAGGCCGGAGAATAGACCAGCGACAAATAAAGCCACATCACCTAGCCGCTGCAATAGTAAATCACGTTCAGCCCGTGAACTGGCCGCTACGGAACCGGCGTACAGTTCGGCCAGTGGTCGCAGCGCAATGCCGTGTTCAGTGAAATCAAATAGACGCTCAGAGCGAGCATAGTCAGCGAGGAGGTGACACAAGTACCAGACGGTGGCGTCGCTTGTGTCGACATTTTGGTGATCGATAGCCATCGTAATTCGACGATGGAAAAACGAATGCAGGTTTTCGGTGGTGCCTGTAGTCGGCGCCGAGTGTTGGCTCATACGCGTTACTCCTGTTCAACCTTCATGAGAAGCTCATTGCTTAGAGCTACCCTTGCCTAAAGGTTTAGTCCGACCGGCCGCTACAGTCAACGACGCACGTCAAATATGAGCACTCTCACCTGGTGGCTGCCAATGCAAGCTCCAACCACTATGAGCCCCTCCACGGCCATTCCGCATCGTCATTCCGGCCCTGGACCCGGAACCCAGAAGCGCGTCAGCGCAAAAGGCTACCGATGTCGGAAAACCGCTGCCCACATTGCGCCCCTGCACGGCCATCCCCAACCGTCATTCCGGGCCTGGACCCGGAATCCAGGAGCGCGTCAGCGCCAGAGGCTACCGATGTCGGAAAAACGCTACCCACATTGCGCCCCTCCACGGCCATCCCCCATCGTCATTCCGGGCCTGGACCCGGAACCCAGAAGCGCGTCAGCGCCAGGGCTACCGATGTCGGAAAAACGCTATCCACATTGCGCCCCTCCACGGCCATCCCCAACGTCATTCCGGGCCTGGACCCGGAACTCAGAAGCGCGTCAGCGTCAGGGCTACCGATGTCGGAAAAACGCTACCCACATTGCGCCCCTCCACGGCCATCCCCGACCGTCATTCCGGGCCTGGACCCGGAACCCAGAAGCGCGTCAGCGCCAGGGCTACCGATGTCGGAAAAACGCTACCCACATTGCGCCCCTACACGGCCATCCCCATCGTCATTCCGGGCCTGGACCCGGAACCCAGTAGCGCGTCAGCGCCAAGGCTACCGATGTCGGAAAAACGCTGCCCACGTTGCGCCCCTGCACGGCCATCCCCAACCGTCATTCCGGGCCTGGACCCGGAATCCAGAAGCGCGTCAGCGCCAGAGGAGTTCAGGACAATCCCTACAAGCCCTTGAAGTAAGCCAGCGTTGCTTCCGCCTCTGTGCGAAGGTCGAATTGTTGAGCGGTTTGCATCGCCGCCGCGCTCAGACGCTGCGCGGTCTCGTCCTCGGTCAGTAGTGTATCGACGTGGTCGACCAGAGCGAAGATGTCGTCGGGGTTGGCCAGCAAACTATTGCCGCCATGTTTGGCGTAGGCGTTGACGCCGCCCTGGTCGGAAAGTACGCAGGCGCAGCCACAAGCCATCGCTTCCAACGCACAGCGCCCGAAGCCCTGAAATCTAGAGGTATCGATAAACACGCGGTGGCTGCCGTAAAGCTGGGCCAGGTGTTGCTGGTCTTCCACTATCCCTTCATTCACGCAGGGGAAGGGCAGCTTGCGGGTGTTTAGCTCGCCGCTGCCAAACAGCGTGATTTTGGTGTCAGGAAAGCGTTCATGGATCTGTTCAAGGACCTGCACCAGTGCACCAAAGCCTCGGCGTTCGGTGCCGGGTCGCGCCATGGCGATGACAGATTTTTCTCGAGGCTGCTCGAGGCCTGACGAAAATAGGTCGAGGTCAAGACCCAACGCAATCTGCGTGCTGTCTGCGGCGTGTCGCTTCAGCTTGTCGGCCAGCCACTGACTCTTGACGATGCGGTTCGGAATACGGGCGTAACTGGATCGCACCAGATCCCTGCGCTCATCCCCTTTGTCATAAAACCAGGCTTCGTAATCCTGGACAAAATAGGCGGCAGCTTTGGCTGTGCCGGCAAACTTGAGATCGGCAACCGTTGCCGCGGTGGTCCACATGGTCGCCACGGCGACATCGCATGGAGGCAAGGTCTCGCCCATGGTGTCTAGGCTTTCATAGACCATTGGACGGGTAAGAAGCGGCATCCAGCGGTAGATGGCAGGATCGACAAAGCGCGCGGCGATACGAGCATCTACACCGAGAAGAATCAGCTCATTGACCAGCTGAATCACCGATTGGGTGCCGCCAGCGACAACCAACTCGTCGAGAACGTAGGTGACACTGAACCGATCAGTATTCTTGACGACATGGATCTCGGGTCGCTTGCGAAACAGGCCTGCAATGGCGGCACCTGCCTGTCGAATGCGGTTGCCAATAGAGCCACCACGCAGCACGGCGCGCCCGATCTCCCAGCTCATTGCACGCAGGTCGCCGCTGCCTTTGCTGCTTGGCATCTCGGGCAGCAATAGCAGCGAGCGGTTAGTGGAACGGTCAACCCCAAAGATCGGTGCGGTGGCTGAGTTCGGGTCAGAAAATGCGGCGTCGAGAAAACTGTCGTTGAGAATGGCGATCAGCCGAATGCGCGGCACACCGGCAGCAGCCAATTTATGCGGCTTTCCAACCGGGTCCAGCTCCAGCGCAGCACTCAATACCTGGCCTGGCTTAAGACCACGTACGTTCTCCGGGTGGGCGGCGACGACGACATCGTTCGCTTCCAGCGCGCGATTGGCCAGTGCGCGCGCAGACAGGCTCGGTAACAGCACATCTTCTTCAATGGCTACAACTGCGGGGTGTTCACAATCGATCAACCATTGTCGAAGATCGAAGTCGCTGACGCAGCTCACACCGCAGCGCGCAGCGACATGATGTGCTACCGGGCTATCGCCGACCAGGCAGACCGCGCTGGCTTCGGCTTGCAACAGCCGTGTCGCCAATGACAGCCATCGCGCATCAGACCCGGCAATGATCAGGCCGACAAAGTCTGTCATGATCTAACTATGCTCCCAACTCAGCAAAGGCCTCACGCGTCAAGTTGCGGGGGCCTTTGGCGCTGGCCACAACATTGTCCTCAATTCGCACACCGCCAAAAGGTTTGAGTTCGGCGACTCGATCCCAGTTGATGTCTCGCTCAAGTTCAGTGCCCTTGTGCTCATCGAGCAGCATGTCGATGAAGTACAGGCCAGGTTCAATGGTGACCACAGCATTGGTGGTGAGTGTTCGTGTTAGTCGCAGGTAAGGGTGGTCACTGGGAGGCGGTTTGCCACCGCCGGTTTCGGTCGCTTGATGGCCGCCAATATCATGCACCTGCAAACCGAGGAAATGGCCGACGCCGTGAGGGAAGAAGGTGCTGGTCAGACCACTGCCAAGCGCTTGTTCCGCTGAGCAGCGAATAACATCAAACTGTGCCAGTAGCTCCGCTACCTTTTCATGGGTTGCCAGGTGGATTTCGACATAGTCGCGACCGGGAGTCACCATGTTGCATAGCTCCAACTGGGCCTCGTCCATGGCGCTGATCATGTCGCTGAACAGGTCTGGGTTGGCGCTATAGGTTCGAGTGATGTCAGAGGCGTAGCCTGCAACCTCAGCGCCGGCGTCAATCAAGAACGACCGGAACTGGCTCGGTTTATCGCGTTGCGGTGCGTCGTAATGCAGTACCGCGCCATGCTCGTTGAGGGCGACAATATTGTTGTACGGAACATCAAAATCAGTGGCATCAATTGCGGCCAGATAGGCGCGATTGATATCAAACTCACTGCAGCCCCGCTCGAAGGCTTCGCGCGCCGCAGTGTGGGCGCGTGCACCCTGCATCGACGCCTCTTTCAGCGCAGCGATTTCGTAATCGGTTTTTCCGGCCCGTGCCCAATGCAGGCGATGAATCAACTCGGCGCAGTCGCTGTCTCCACCGGTGTCGAAGCCGATCATGTCGAGCTCACCAATAACTGCGACGCGACCATCAGGCCAGTGTTTGAGGACCTCATCCGGAGAGCGCATGACGACAATATCGAAGTGTTCGGTCCAGTAACCCTGTGGGTCAGTGGGAACCAAATGCCAATAGTCCCGCGGCTGGTAATAGAACAAGCGTGGTTTGCCGTCGGCAGGGCACTGTATCCAGCTGTAAGGGTGTCGATTCAGCGGCGCCCACCATTTGAACATCGGGTTTGCCGCAAACGGCATCGTGCGGTCGTCCTGGAATTGGTAACGCACACCACCGGAGAAGATCATTGCGTGGTCGTATTCCGTGGTCTTCAGAGCATCCTGGTGATGCTGTAGTACCGATGCAACGTGCTGTGGGTAGTGGGTCGAAAGCGCTGTCATGGTCAGTATTGATCCTGTAATTGGTCTGGTCATCGCCACAGGTGGCTAGTGCGTCACCGAGTGTAGGCTGAATCGGCTCTTGCGCAAAGGTTATAGGAAAATTCCACCTGTGATTGAGGGATTTTTCCACTATTCGGTCGGCGGTGAAGAATCTAAGCTTGATCCTGTCCTGTTCGCACGAATTCGGACACTGCTGTCGGCACACGGATGTGCCGTTTTTTAACATTGAACAGGCTGGCAAGCGACAACGGATGAGCTAGTTGCCAGTCGGAGTAGCTGAAATGACCGAGATCGACACCGTCCGCTTGAAGCGACGTATTCGCGAGTTGCAGTTGGAGATCACCCGCTGCTCCATGAGTCTGGATTTGCGAGACTCGAAAGTGCATCGATTGTTGTTGGCAGAGCTTGAGAAGTCCAGGGATATGCTGGGCGAAAGACAGCGACGACGCGCCGGATAACCCGGACGTCCGCCATGAGGATCGTGAAAGGGCCCTCGCGCTCTAACCTGCGATGTAGTGCTCTAGCTGCTCAATCTGATGTTGCTGTTCAGCAATAATTGACTTGACCAGGTCGCCGATCGACACCATGCCAATGAGTTGTTCCGCCTCATTGACCACCGGCAAATGGCGAAATCGCTTTTCCGTCATCAAACCCATGGCTTGATCAACGGTTTGCGCGCTGCGAGCGCAAACCACCGGGTGCGACATGATCGCCTCGGCCGGCGTCGATCGAGAGCTTCGCCCTTTCAAGATAACTTTTCTGGCGTAATCGCGTTCCGATAGCATGCCTACCAGCTCACCGCCGGCATTGATGACCAACAAGGCACCAATGCCTTTCTCGGCCATCATACTGATCGCGTCCAGGACGGGGGTTTCAGGGGTGACCGACCAAATTTCGCCACCCTTGGCTTCTACTAACTGACCCAGTGTCTGCATCGTGCGCTCCGGCGGAAGTGGATCGTGGCTACAGATTAGCGCTTTTTTGCCCTGCTTGTCACACGGCCATGCGCCGTCAGCAGCTGGAATTTAAGCCTGCTGCGGATTATTGGCGCTGTTGCTACGGTTTCGCCAACGGTGCGCGGTCATGTCGCCGACGGTCTTCAGCGCAATTAACAAAAGCAGCGCCCAAACCGGGCTACCAAGGGCCATCACAGCCGCACCACCGAAAATAATGGTGACGTGCAGGATAACCACCCGACCGTAAGGCCGCATCATCAACATGCTGGCGCTGGTCGTTCTGTATTCCCCACCAAACACAAAGTTGGCGAAAAAGGACACCAGGTGACTGGCGGCAAGCGCGGCCACTGCCCACCATAGCTCAGCGTGGGGAAATATTTCCGGTACACGCAACAGGTCCGGGATATCCATATGCAAGCCATACTCTTCACCGAACAGGCCGATGACGAAAATCCCATGGATGGCTGTGAACATGCCGTAGTGCACGCAGAAAAACGGCACAAGGAACAGTTTGCTGGCCCAGTTGGCAAGGCTCTTCGGTTGCGACACCAGCATGCGCAGCACATTGAGCACGCCAACGATGACATTCTCAATCCAGAACAGCAGCATGATTGAGAACACATCCCAATCCAACAGCGCCACCCCCAGCAGGGGAATGGCGTTGGCGGCTAGCAGGACAGCGCCGGTCAGCCTTGAGCGGGCTGCCGGCACCGTGGTTTCGCTCATTACTCGCTTGCGGTGCGCGTGCTCGATATTTGGCCCGCGCTGGCGGCAGCCAGGGCCTCTTTCAGGTCATCCTCGCAAGAGACCAATTGCTGCTCTGCCTCGGCGCGACGCTTCTTGGCATCGTCGGCGATTTGCAGGCTTTCCTGAATGGTTTCAATCAAGGTTTGATTGGCTTTCTTGACCGCTTCGATATCAAAAATACCGCGTTCGATCTGAGTGCGAACTTCTGCGTTGGCCTGTTTCAGGGTTTCCGCACCTGATTCAAGCAACTCGTTGGTTAGATCATTGGCGGCCTTGACTGTCTTGCCAGCCTGCGCGGAGCGATAAATAGTGACCGTTTGCGCCAGCTGCTGACGCCACAGCGGGATGGTGTTGGCGATGGTCGAATTGATCTTGGTGACCAGGCCCTTGTCGTTGTCTTGCACCAGGCGAATGCTGGGCAGAGCCTGCATGATGACCTGCCGCGTTAACTTCAGGTCATGCACTCGGCGCTCCAGGTCGTCACGCGCACTGCGTAGATCCTTGAGCTCCTGCGACTTGAGCATGTCTTGTGCTGCCTCGACTTCCTTGGCAAATGCCGGAATAACCTCATTGTCCAGCTCAAGCAATTTCTTTTCGCCAGCGTGGATGTAGTCTTCCAGGTTGTGAAAATAATCGAGGTTTGCGTCGTACAAGCGATCCAGCGAGGTGATGTCGGTTAGCAACTGTGTCTTGTGCCGTTCCAGCTTGTCGGTGATGGCATCAATTTGGTTGCGCACTTCCTCGTACTTTTGCAGGAATTTGGCCACCGGTTTGGCGAACCCGAGCAAGCGAGCAAACCAGCTGGGTTTTTCGTTCGGGTTGAGCTTTTCAACATCGAAACCTCGCAGCGCCAACACCATTTCGCTGAGCGCGCTGCCCGCAGCCCCAGTGTCCTTGTTACGCACGCCTTCGAGCATGCGATCAGACAGCTCGGTCAATTCTTGCTGAGCTTTGGTTCCGAAGTAGATGATTGACGTTGAGTCGTTCGGGTCAATCTCGGTCATCAACCGATCAATGCGCTCCTGGTCCTTGGCATCCAGCTCGTCCAATGGCACCAATGCGTTGGTGACCCCCGGGACGATCTCGGTCTTGAGCAGGACTTCTTCAGTCGTTTCGGTTGTGGTCGTGGTCTTTGCCATTGGGCTTCTCTCCCCTTGCCAGTTCGTTTGCTTAAACTACACGCTCGGTCGCGCAGTGTCTTGTGTTTTGATCAGACGGCTTATTGCACGCCCTCTCGCTCCATTTGTGTGGTCAGTACTTCGATTTGCACATCAAGATCGGTGCGGTCGCGCTCGAGCAGCTTTTGTTTCTGTTCGACGAACACTGTTTCGATCGTACTCAATACGTTGCGAAAATTGGCGTCCAACTCTTGCGACTGACCATGTCGACTGGTCGCCGCGTAGCGCTCGATCACGCTTTCCGCACCTTCAAGATAGGTATTCATGAATTTGCGCGCCCGCCGAATATCTTTCGGATTGTCTTCCAGAATGTCGAGGATCTCGCGTCCACGGATGCAGATGGTGTCCAGCCGATCGGTCAATTCAGGGCAGTCAATCCTGGCGTTGGCTTTTTCAATGGCGATAATTCGCGACTCTGCGGCCGCCAATGTCTCGGCTGCCTGCTTGGCCACTTCCAGATCGGAGATGTTGATTTTAGTGCGTCTGGGGTCAAGACCGTAAGTAAACAGTACGCCGGCGGCGGTGCCCATGCCGAGCAAGACCGAATGGGCCAATGAATAGTCGGTCATGGTCAGCGCCGTAAATACGGTTGCCGCGCCAGCCAGCAGCGAGGCCAATGTTTTAAATGGTGTGGGTGACTCCGGGACGAATTTTCGGCCTCGAGTTTCAGCAACGTCTCGATGCGAGCGGCGAACCAGCATGCCGGCCAGGTAATAGCCGGCCAGGCCAACACCGGAATACAGTAGGCGCAAGTAGTCGCCTGAGGTCAACGCGCCCAATGCAACGGCCATCAGCGGCAGCGGCAGGATAAACAGGGCCAGTGCGGCAGGAGCCTTCAACTTCGTTTTGTCAGCGGGTTTTTTGTACATTCGGGTCGTTTACAGTGTCTGACAGGAAACCAGGCCGACGGTGAAAATCAGCAGCATCAGGCCAATGGCTTTTTTCAGGAAACTGGGCATATCGGGGCTCCTTTTCGGTCGCAGATTATACTGCGGAATGTCAGGTTGATGCGTGGCGCTACCGCACGACGGGTTTTCGGCACGCAATGCTGCCACTGACGCTGGCTTTGCCCGCGCATGATGAGCAGGTCGCCGTGGCGTAAGTCCAGACCGATTGATTCGGCGTGGTGGTCAGTTCGGCGTAACCTGAAGCGTCGCGCGCCACCGAGACTGACACTGGCAATGGTCGGTTGCGGGCCGAGCTCTGGTTCGTTGTCGGCGTGCCAACCCATGGAGTCCTGGCCGTTGCGATACAGATTGCACAGCACGCTATTCATACCCGCACCACACAAGTCCATGACGGTGTCTCTGATTTCAACAATCGGTTTGACCCACGCGCTCGGTTTGCGTTCAACCCCTGAGTAGACGTAGCTGAGGCCCGAGTCGCCCAACCATGCGCTTAAGCGAGGCTCGGTTACCTTGCGCCCAAAGATCGTGATCGTGTGTTGCTGCCAGTCGATCGCTTCGCTGATTCGCGCGGCGTCCAGTTGGCTGAAGGCACCGGGCATCACGGCAACGCCGGATACCACGGACTGCCATTTCGGTTGTAGCGTCAGTTTTTGGTTTGCCCTTGCTGCAGTATTTTTTGCAGGCCAGCGACCGCACCACCGATATTACTGAGCTCAGCAGGCAGGATCAGCGTGTTGGTCTCGTCGGCCAAGCGTCCGAACTCCTTCACATACTGTTCGGCGATGCGCAGATTGACTGCATTCTCACCACCGGGCTGATTGATGGCGACGGCAATGCGCTCAAGCCCGCGTGCGGTCGCCTCGGCCAACAGCATGATCTCCTTGGCTTTACCTTCAGCTTCGTTGATCTGCTTCTGTTTCTCGGCTTCCGAGATGTTGATAATCTCGGCTCGTTCACCCAGTGAAACGTTGATCTTGGCTTCTTTCTCGCCTTCGGACTCAGCCACGACTGCGCGACGTTCGCGCTCGGCGCGCATCTGTTTCTCCAATGCGTCCTGCACCGAGGGTGGCGGCTTGATGTTTGAAATCTCGTAACGCAACACCTTGACGCCCCATGGTTTGGCGGCTTCATCCAGAGCGTCTACTACCTTGCCGTTGATGGTTTCACGCTCTTCGAAGGTTTGATCCAATTGGATCTTGCCGATCACCGAACGCAAGGTGGTTTGTGCCAACTGGGTGGTCGCGTACTGGTAGTCTTCGATGCCATAAGCAGCGTTAGCCGGGTCAACCACTTGCAGATACAGAACGCCGTCTATCTCCACTGCGATGTTGTCAGAGGTAATACAGATCTGGCTGGCCACATCGATTGCGGTTTCTTTCAAATTCAGCTTGTACGCGACCTTGTCTATGAACGGCACCAGAATGTGGAAGCCAGCGCTTAACGTTTTTGAGTATTTACCGAGCCGTTCAACCACAAACGCCGCTCGTTGCGGCACAATTCGCGCCGTCTTGAGAATGGCGATGACGACAACAATCGCCAGGCCATACCCTAATAATTCTCCGAATCCCATAACTTAATGCTCCCTATTCAACAACCAGTTGCGTGCTGTCACGACTAACAATGCGAGCCGATTGGCCGGCCTTGAGTTTTTTTGATGCCTTGGCGTGCCATTTAACACCGTTGAGCTCCACCTTGCCACGGCCATTGACAAAGTCGTCGACAATGACGACCTCCTGACCGATCAAGCGTTCATCTTGAGCAACATTTTCGTCCTGACTGGTTCCGGTGAACCAGCGCTGAAATGTCCGCCGCAAGGTAACCAGGGAAGCCACTGATAACACTGCGAAAATGGTCAACTGCACACCTGAGGAGGATATGAGGCCGATCCAGGTTAGAAAAGCCACTACCAGGGCTGCAAAGCCAAAGAACACAACGACAAAGCCCGGCATTGCGAACTCTAAAACGATCAGTGCGATCGCAGCGATTAACCAAACGGTATAGTCCATGTTTCCTACTCCCGTGCGAGGGACTTCCATCGTAGCACTAGGGGGCGGTTTTCGCTTGTCCCGAATGGCCTATTGACCAGCTCATCCTGCTCAATTGTCCGTTTACCGTTTGTTTCGGTAAATCGCTTGCCTGCTAGTACCGGTACTGCGTATCTTCATACGAAGATGGTCGTATTGAGCTTATTGCGAGTGAGGGCGCGATGAAACGAATATTTGCCTTAACACTGACCGTGGCGTTTGCGGCCGCTGTTTGGGATGTGCGTTATGGTCAGCAGGACGATCCTTTGGATCGCTCGCTGAGACCAGATCAGCCGTATGAGCGCCAGCAGTTACATGAACAGAAGCGCCTGCCGCCTGGTGCCGACTATCTACCGCCTGACCCGTACCGACAGGCCCGCAGTTCGTTGGCGCAGATGCCGCTTTACAGCACTGTTGCTGGTCGTCAGATTGACCGACAAGAGAAGTCGGCTGTCGGAACCTGGGAATCGCTGGGTCCAGACAATGTAGGTGGCCGCACACGGCGGCTGTTGATGGACAGCAATGGCACCCTGTTTGCAGCTGGCGTGTCCGGCGGCGTTTGGCGCAAAGCAGCCAGCGAAACAAAATGGACGCCACTGGCTGATGAGCTGGCCAATCTCAATGTCGGGGCGCTGGTCATCGACCCCAACGATGACGACATTCTGTATGCCGGTACGGGGGAGGTTTATCGGCACACCAACCGGCCATACTCCTCGATGTCAGGAGGAGGGCTGTTCAAATCGATCGACGCTGGCGACACCTGGGTGCAGTTGCACGACACCGTGGGTGAAGACTTCATGTACATCTCAGATGTGGTGGTCTCGCCAAATAACAGTCAGCGTGTCTACCTGGCGAGCAATACGGGCATCTGGCGGTCCGACAATGGCGGTGCCAGCTTCGAATCTATACTGCGACCGGTAGACGGTGACGACCAGCCTTTGTTTGAAGGGTGCACCGACTTGTCCATCCACATGGGAGCCGAAACTGACGAAGTGTTGGCCAGCTGCGCTTCACGATCCACCGATGACAGGTATTTTCTGCCGGGCCTGTTGCCGGATGCCTGTGGCGGCTCACCGTGTGATGCCAGGGTGTATTTCAATGCAGATGCCGGCGGTGATGGCCAGTGGTCGGTGGCATTGACCGAATCTGGAATGGGGCGCACATCCATGGCCCGTCATTATGACGACCCCAACATTGTGTATGCGGTGTCCTCATCCATCGTCCCTGGGCCGGACTTCAATGCCGATGGATTCGGCGACTACGAAAACGGCTTGCACGCGGTATTTCGTTCAGATGACGGTGGGCGCAGTTGGGCAGCGACTGTTCGCAACTCTGATCCCGACAAACTTAACACCTTCCTGCTGGCCTACGCTGACATGGCCTTCTGCAGTCTAATATCCCCATACAGTGCAGGATGGTACAACCAGGCGATCGAGGTCGATCCGCATGATCCCGATGTAGTTTGGGTCGGCGGCATGCAATTGTACCGTTCTGATGATGGCGGTCAGAGCTTTGGCCTGGCCTCGTATTGGTACACCGATAGCTCGGTCTCCGGTAGCGCCGGCACCTACATGCACGCGGACATCCACACCCTTTACGCCCCACCTGGCAGTGGCGACCTTTGGATCGGCAATGACGGTGGGGTTTGGTATAGCGATGACCCACACCGTCCAACGCACACCAATAACACGGATGTGTGTCAGCCCAAGGCTGGTGGACCGACATATGCTGAACTGAATGACGGCTACACCACGACGCAGTTCTATCACGGTGTCCCGTACGACGATGGCGAGATCTACGTCGGTGGATTGCAAGACAATGGCACGGTATGGACCGGCTCTGGTAGCAAAGATTGGTCGCATATCCTGGGTGGCGATGGAGCCGTCTCGGCCGTTAGTCAGGATGGGCAGGATCTGTTTGTTGCATACCAAAATGCCGGTCTCGGCCACTATGGTGCGAACGGCTTCCGCTGGATTACCTTTGGTCTACGGGGCAATGACGACTTCCTGTTTATCACCCCCTATATTCTGGACTCTTTTGACAATACACATCTGTATGTGGCCGGCACACATATGTGGCGTAGCCCGAACAAGGGTACGACCTGGGAGCAGGCCAGCGCGCAGTTGCTGCCGGGGAATGATTTCGCTTCGAAGGCGACCGCGATAACGCAAGCACCAACCATGCAAACCCGCTTGCTGATCGGCAATGGTCATGGCATCTATCGCCACAATCAGGCCACGTTCGGTTCGCCGGCCTACATAATGACGGAAACGGATGCGCCTCGAGAAGGGTGGGTCTCTTCGCTGATTTTCGATCCGAACGATGCCGAAATCGCCTACGCCACGTATTCGACCTTTGGTGGTCAGCATGTCTTCAAATCGACTGATGGCGGCCTGACCTGGGCATCGATCGATGGCAGCGGCAAGAATGCCTTGCCTGACATCCCAGTTCACACTTTGGCAGTGCATCCAGATGACCCGAACCGACTCTATGTAGGCACCGATCTTGGCGTTTTCCTTACCTTTGACGGTGGCCAAAACTGGGCGTGGGAGTACTCGGGCTTTGGCACATCCATCGTCGAGAGCCTGCAAATCAATACCGCCAGTGGGCCGAGCGATGAGCGCTACCTGTTCGCATTTACCTATGGCCGCGGTGCCTGGCGTGCATCTCTGGACGCTGTCGATGCGACGCCGCCGTATTCGGCAGGTTCTGACATTAACGGCGCCTGGTGGGATCAGCCAGGGCAGGGCGTACAGATGCAACTGGTTGAAATAGATGGCGAAGACATTGTCCACTTCGGCTGGTACACCCATTACCTTGGCCAGTGGATGTGGGTCTTCGGACAAGCGCCGCTGGTTGGTGACCAGGTGCGGATCGAAGCCTATACCGCTGTCGGCAGTAATTTTCCGCCCAACCTGAATCCCGATGATGTCGTTGTCGAGCTGTGGGGCACCGTAGATATCAAATTCGTCAATGGCACCGAGGCAATCATGGCCTGGCAAGCAGCCGGCCCCGGCTTTGGCGCAGGTACCGTTCATCTGTCGAAGCAAATTGCCTACGACGATATTTCGGTTCCCAATACGCCGGTTAGCATGTGCAAGTCTGGTGCCTGGGGCAACAAGGACTACGCTGTTGGTGACGGCATGTTCCTGCAAACCATTCTGATCAATGGTCAGCCCGGTCTGGTCATTTCCTGGTATGCCTTCAAGGACGGCCTGCAGTACTGGATTGCCGGTGCAGGCGTGTTCGATGGCGACACCGTGATCGTGTACCCGGCACAGGTCCAGGGCGGGCAATTCCCGCCAGCGTACAGTGCCAGCGATGTCACCAATACCGCCTGGGGCGAAGTGAAGATCAAGTTCCTGGCCAATGGCAATGCGCGTGTGACCAGTACGCCGTATTTGGAGGGGTTTGAGGGGGCGTTTTTTACAATCAAACAACTAGCACCCCCAAAAGGCTGCTAGGTGCTAGATCGCCCGCTGGCGGCGCGAGTCGTTGTTAGGGTACGCCCGAGAAATGCTCATTTGCGATATGCAAACTCCGCTTTCTCGACCGCACCAAGCCTAGACTCGCACCACCAGCGAACGACCCTGGAGGTGGGTGTTGCGCGCCATGGGGCAAGCCAATGCAGATTGGCTATTTGACTGTCGTACTGATTTCAAACGTCCCCTGGCTAATCGAATCGACGAAAATCCGCGCAAACCCGGATTCGTAGATATGGGCAATAGCGTTCTAAGTTAATGAGATTGGTGTTGCGACTTGGCCCTTGCCAATAGATATTGCTAGCCAAACCTCATCGCACCTTCGTTTATAGCTTGCGGCTTTTTCCTCCTTCCCCATTAATTCTGCTGTGACCCTCTTCGCGTCCCAAGCATCTTCCCAGCCACTCTGGTCAGCGGTCCACCAGGCTTGAGTTTGATTAGGTGAGCGAAACACCATCAGTTCTCCAATTCGATGTTTCATCAACTTACTGAACCTTGTCGGAACAGTTACCGATGTAAGTCCATATTGGGGTGGGCAGTTCGCGGAGAAGACCTGGAGTAGATTTTCCGAAAGGTTTCGAACATCGCTCTTGGCGATGTCGAAGTTTGTGTGTTGGGAGAAACTTACGCTCGCCACCGGTATGTCTGACTGGTTATGTAATTCCGTTGCGCGGGTTGCAACAGAATTCCACAGTGAAATTTGCTCCGGCATTGGTCGGGTGCTGGACACACCGTCAGCGAAGAACCTTGTTACCTCGACGCCTATCATTCGATTGCCAAGCGTGAAACGGACATCAGGCCGCTCTCCCGGCATCAGATTAAAATCCCCTATCCCGATAGACGACAGTACGTTCCTCACAACCCCAAGCTCGAATTCTTTCTCGTCCATGGTGCTCCAGTTCGTTTAGCCATAGCAGGGAGAGCTCCGGCGCCTGCAATCCGGTTCTGCCGATTTCATACTAGACGGAATGGTCCACCTGCATTACAATGCCGCGCCCACGTTCTGTGGCCCCGTGCCGGCATAGCTCAGTTGGTAGAGCAACTGATTTGTAATCAGTAGGTCCCGAGTTCGAATCTTGGTGCCGGCACCAATTTTCCTCCCGAGTTCGATCAGGATCGTCTGGAACGACCCGAGCAGCTTTAGCTGGCCCTATAGGGCATTAGCCAATCTCAAAACTCATCAGTTCGACAGGCACGGTCATGCAATCGACGGCTGCGTCGTTGTCGAGGACCAGCAATGAGGCGCTGGCGGTGTTGCCTACGCCTACCAGGTTGCCGACGGCATCGACCTGGATGTCAATGGCAGTGGCGGCGGCCATGCCGGAGCCCGCTCCAAGGTCGGTCAGTGTGGTTTGGTTGACGCGGACGTGACCGGTGACGCCTAGACCGGCCAAGCCTGCGAAGGTTGAAAGGTCAATGTCGACAGCGGCCGAGCCGTTGGCGCCGGCCAAAATGGACACGCCCAACACGTTTACACTGAGGTTGGTAATGGAGGTCGTTGCCGCTTCTGTAAGATCGTTTGTACCCCCTGCACCACAAGCACCGGTGACACTGGACGAGTTGGATAACGCGTCGGCGGTTACGGTCAGAAGGTCGGGCAATACGCCGGTGAGGTCGACCAGAACGTCAAGGTTAGTGAGGCTGCCGGTGGAGTGATGTTGATCCGTGGCGTCGACAAAGCTGGTGGATACCGAGAAGACATTATCACCGGCTATGATACTTCCGAAACTACCAAGTGTGGCCATCGCGCCAAGGTCTACCGCCAGATCGTCATCAGTAGTATCTGTGTCGACCCCGGCTAAACTGACAGCCGGTGTCGGGCCTACCTCCACGCCCGCGCCAACGGTGCCTACTATGATCCCGCCAGTATCGGCCAGG
>BQJN01000003.1 GCA_021604725.1 Lysobacteraceae bacterium
CATGTCGAGCTGGCCAGGGAGCTGCGGCGCAGCGTGCCCAAGCCTTTGGCCGAGGCGGTGCGCAAGCCGGAGGCGGCAATCACTGTAGTGTGTGGCTTGTTGTTGTCGGATCAGCCCGACGTTGCGCAGCGGCAGACCGAGATCGTGAGGGGCGTGTTGGGTGACAAGCCGGCAGAGCGGCTGGTGGAGGCCCACCGCTATACATCGCAGTTGTCGCCTTTGGTTCGTTTGCCGTTGGTTGAGCTGGCCTCGGCGGCCATCAAAGAGCACCCACGCCATGTTGAATTCGCCGGTTTGCTTGATGCCTTGATTGATGCCGATGGTCAGGTGGATGTGTTTGAGTACGCCCTGGCGCGCTTGATCAAGGATGACCTGGATCGTTTCGATCACCCTGCCAGGCGGCAGGCATCGATAAACAAGATGAGCAAGGTGACGTCCGAAATTACCGCACTGTTTTCGGTGATGGCAAGCCACGGTCAGGATGACGAACAGAGCGCGCGCCGAGCCTTCAACGCAGGCATCCATGGCTTGTTGCCACAGGCCAACCTGGTGTACGCACCCCCGGCTGACTGGATCGCGGCACTGGATGAGGCCTTGCCCAAGCTCGATCGCCTGAAGCCGATGTTGAAGGAAGAGGTGGTCGAACACCTGATGAAGACAGTGTTGGCGGACGGTGAGGCAAGGTTGACCGAAGTTGAGCTGTTGCGGGCGGTGTGCGCTGCTTTGCAGTGTCCCGTCCCTCCCCTGCTTTAGCGCACTTTTCAGCCCGTTTCGACCGCATGTTTGGCTATTGGCTATTGGCTATTGGCTGTTTTGCTACCCTGCCCGCTGCATTGCTTGGGCTCCCGTCTCATCGTCCTGCTGTCGCTGCGCCGCTTGATCAGCCATTGACCGGTGGCAGGGAAGGGCAATGTGAAAAGGACGTAGCTGATCCAGCAGCGCAGGGTTTTGTTCCAGCATCTCGTCGGTAATGGGCACAAATACCTGTTGTCTTGCTTGTTCCATGGTTGCATTGAAGCACACGAAAATGACCAAAATATGCCGGTGATATGGTTTATCGATGGGGCCGATAGCAAGATCCGCACATAAACGCGCTATACTGAGTTTGAAGGCGTGCTCGGAACGCCAGTATTTCTCGCCATGGAGCGCGCCTTGAGATGGGCACCAAGCCCTGCGTGTATCCACTTTGCTCGCGATTAGAGCAACGGAGGGGAATATGAAAAAAGTCAGCCTGTTAGTTTGTCTGGGATTATTGTGGTGTGATTTGTCTTTGGCCGATTTCGATCGGGCGATGGCAGCGTATCGGGCGCGCGATTACCAAAGCGCCTACGAGCAGTTCTACGCCGCAGCGGTCAACGGCAATGAAACCGCCCAGTTCAATCTCGGGGTCATGTACTACCGTGGTGAAGGTGTCGAGAAAGACCTTAGCGCGGCGTTTGCCTGGATTGAGTTGTCGACCCAACGCGGTAACAAGGAAAACCTCAGCGGTCAGGAAGTGTTGGTGATCCAGATGTCGCCTGATGAGTTGCTGGCCGGCCATTTGCTGGCAGCGGAACTTGCCGGCGAGTTCGAGCTCTACTATAAGATGCCCGACTACCTGGACCAGCAAACCATGGACACCGAACTGGTTGTGCTCGACCAGTAATCGCGCCTAGCGCCGCGACATACCAGTCGCGAGAAAAATCAACTATCGGCCGCTTCCTGGGTGGAGCGGCCTTCTATTGTAGAAAGAGGACACTATGCGCCAATTATTGTTGCTACCAACTTTGCTATTGCCCCTGCTGGTCACTGCTGGCGAGAGCCCGGATCTGGAAAAGATCATGGCCGGTGAGCATCGATCCGAAGCCAACCGTGCCAGAGACCAGTATCGACACCCGGCGCAAACTCTGAAGTTTTTCGGCATCAAGCCAAACATGACGGTGATTGAAATCTCCCCCGGTGGCGGTTGGTACACGGACATTCTTGGTCCTTATCTGAAGGACCATGGCCAGTACGTGGCTGCCAGTTATGACGTCGAAGTGCCTGACCAGCCTGCGTATCGTTACCGACAGCACAAAGCCTTGCTGGAACGGTTCGCAGCCTCGCCTGATCTGTACGATGCCGAGGTTGTGCGTTTCTCACCGCCCGATAGCGTAGACCTTGGACCAGCCGGTTCGGCGGACATGGTGGTGACCTTTCGCAACACACACGGCTGGGCCGGTAGCGACCTGACCGGGCAGGTGATGGCAGCATTTTTTGAGGTGCTCAAGCCAGGCGGCGTGTTGGGCCTGGTGCAGCATCGAGCGCCAGAAGGGGCCGACCCGAAGGCGGGCAATGGTTACGTTCCCGAAGCGTATGTGATTGAGATGGCTGAAGCTGCTGGATTTAAGTTGGACGCAAGCAGCCAGATCAACGCCAACCCCAAAGACACGCGTGATCACCCCGAAGGCGTTTGGACATTGCCACCGTCGTTGGAGCTGGGTGATACCGATCGAGAGAAGTATCTGGCTATTGGCGAGAGCGATCGCATGACACTGCGTTTCGTCAAGCCGCCCGAACAATAAGTAACAAGCACTTCGGCCATGTTGCTGGCTTTTAACAAGCCCTGGGGCGTGCTCAGTCAGTTTACCGACAACCAGGGCAGGCCGACATTGGCGGACTATATTGATCAGGCTGGCGTCTATGCCGCGGGCCGTCTGGATCGAGACAGTGAAGGGCTGTTGTTGTTGACCGATGATGGACGCCTGAAGGCCAGCATTGCCGATCGAGAGGCGGGTACTGAAAAACGCTACCTGGTGCAAGTCGAAGGCTTGCCCCAGGTCAGCCAACTGCAGCGTTTGCAGCAAGGCGTGGTGGTCCAGGGGCAGAAGACCCGACCGGCGCAGGTTCGCCTGTTGTCGGCAAAGCCCGGATTTGTCTGGCCGCGTGATCCGCCGATTCGGGTGCGGCGCAAGATCCCGGATCGCTGGTTAGAGATCGCCATCACCGAGGGGCGCAATCGTCAGGTCAGGCGCATGGTGGCCAGTGTTGGCTTGCCAGCGCTACGTTTGATTCGCCTTGGTATTGGGGCATGGACGCTAGACGGTTTGCTGCCTGGCCAGTGGCGCCAGCTGCTAGCTTGAGGTCAAGCAGAGCCGCATTCGAATTGATCAGAGCTGCCCTAGCCTGCATTATTCATGAAGGCGGCCACCCATCGCCAGATACTTCAGTAAAAACAGCTGCTTGAGAACAATAATGAGCATGCCGGAAATGACCAGCGTGGCCTTTTCACTGCCAGGACGGATTGGCGTTGCATCTTGAGCGATCAACCTTGCCTGGGCACCCTTTGGTGCAGCCATCCATGGCGAAACGTTTGCACTTCGAAAGAACCCCAGCCTTGCCTTCCGTGGCAAGTCGTTCAGCGGGATCGAGGGACGTTAAGTCCCTCGTTCCGGCTCCGCTTCACCCCTGCCAGCGAACCTTCATGAATAATCCAGGCTAGGGCTTTAGGACCCCTATATTTCTGCGGATCAAAAGCGACCCGAAATGGCAATGCCTACGCATATCGCGTGAGGGCGTAGTTTCGCAACAGTCTGTAATAGCCGTTGGCGCGCTAAACCGTTACTATGGGCGCCTGTTTTCGATAATCGAACCCGAATTAAGCTCAAAAACTGATGGACGGTTCCTCTGTAAGCCATGACAGCATCAGCCGTTATCCCTCGGCTGTAGCCCCACCAGCGACGGTTGGATCCGACGTTGGCGGGCGGCGTTTGGCTTTCGGTGTGGTGCCCGCCTATCGTCGCTATGAGTTACGTCAGGCGCGCTATCAAGACTTGATAGAGCCGATTCAGGCGGTTGCCGCAAGAAACGGTTTGATTGATGTGCTGGATCTGGGCAGCGGACATGGCTTTGCCAAACGCTTTGTAGACCATCACGCCATCCCGGCACGCTGGACCGGCGTTGAAATCTGCCCCAATCGTGCTGAAAGCTGTCGGTCGCTGGGCTATTCGGAAGTCATCGAAGAGCTCGACTTGGAGCGCGTCTCATTACCCTTTGACAACGAAAGCTTTGATGTCGTTGTTGCCAGCCATGTTCTGGAGCATCTAGAGGATGCCGAAGCCAGCGTTGCGGAGTGGTTCAGGGTATTGAAGCCCGGTGGGCGCCTGTTGATTGGCGTACCCATGCACCTGGGCTTTGTTGCACGCTTTTCCAGCTGGCGGTATCGCCGTTCCGGCCGCCGACCATTTGGTCATTGCCATTTTTTCTCGCAGAAATCTTTGGATGCCCTGCTGGCTGACTTTCCGGTCGTAGGGCTGCGTGGTTTTCGTTTGTTCTCCGCGCGCAAATGGTTGCCGCTGGAGGACTACAAGTGGTTCTATCGCTGGTCGATGCGGTTTGGCAAACGCTTTCCGGCTCTGACCGCAGAGGTCAATGTGGAGATTGAAAAGCCACTATGACCTGGGGTCGTATCGAGGAAACGACACCGTTGCTACCCGAGAGCATTGACTGGATTGGCCTGAACCAGATGCCGGGTGTTCAGTTTCTGGCCGAATACAGAATTACTACCGCACTGCTTTTCATCGTCATCGGCTGGCTGTTGGCGCGACTGGGCCGGATGATTTTTCGGCGCATCACGGGCACGCTGGCAGCAAGAACCCAAACTGCCGTCGATGACAAGGTATTCGAACTGGTTGAGCACCCGATCTACTCAACCTTGTTTTTGGGCGGCCTGGCACTAGCCATCGCGGCGCTGGAATTGCCTGAAGACGCCACTGATATCAGTCTGAAAGTTCTCGGCTCGATGCTCGTTGTCGCCTGGCTACGAGCGCTGTTTCCAGTATTTAGTTTGCTTTTGACTGCGCTTAGCCGCAATCGGCATCGCTTCATGCTGGTCGAAGCGCGCACCCTGCCACTGTTCGACATGCTGGGGAAAATCTTCCTGATCGCCTTCGGCAGCTACGGTCTGCTGCTGATATGGGGTATCGATGTCACCGCCTGGCTGGCCTCAGCCGGTATTGTTGGTGTGGCGCTTGGCTTTGCCGCCAAAGACACATTGGCCAACCTGTTTTCCGGGTTCTTCATCGTTGCCGATACCCCGTACAAGATTGGCGACTACATTGTCTTGGATACCGGCGATCGAGGCGAGGTGACCCATGTTGGACTGCGTTCCACTCGGCTGAAGACCAGAGATGACATCGAAGTCACCTTGCCCAATGCTGTTATCGCCAATGCCAAGATCATCAACGAAAGCGGTGGTGGTACAGAACGTTCAAGGTTACGTATTCGCGTCGGTGTTGCCTACAGCACGGACGTTGACCATGTCGTCGATGTGCTGATGCAAATTTCCAACGATATTTCGGACGTATGCAAGGTGCCAGAGGCTCGCGTGCGTATGCGCGGATTTGGTGATTCGTCGATGGATTTTGATCTATTGTGCTGGATTGACCATCCGGCCGACCGCGGCAGGGTCACGCACGAGCTGTATATGGAGACTGCTCGACGCTTCGCCAAAGAAGGCATCGAGATACCGTTTCCACAACGTGATTTGTGGGTTCGCAGTCCGGTCGACCTGGCATCAAACGAGCAGGAAAAATAGCCTTCTCATTCTGTGACCGTCGCTTCAAAATTCCGTAGTGCCTGATCTTCAATATTCCACGGCACCACAAAGCGGTACATGTCGTTCTCGAAAGGCCAGCGGTGGAACTCGAACCCTGCCGCCAATAGCTTGTCGGCAAGCGCTTGATCCATCACAGCGAAAACTTCGTTGATATCCACCGGATGTACCACCGACGCCGCGGGGTGAGCGGCCAATGCTTCGGCAATGCGTGAGGCGCCAGCGTTTGCCGATCGCGCCAGATTCAACCACAAGTCATCCTTGATGATGGCTGCCAACTGAGCTGAGCAATAACGCATCTTGCTTAAGAGGTGACCGCCCTTCATGCGGCGTTTGCCGAAACCTTCCGCCATGGCAGGATCGAAAAAAATCAATGCCTCTGCGCCTATCGTTCCGTTTTTGGTCGCGCCAAACGACAACACATCAACTCCTGCGCGCCAGGTCATATCCGCTGGCGAGCAGTTCAGGCTGGCCACGGCATTGGCCAGTCGCGCGCCGTCCATGTGCACCACCATGCCGCGTTGTCGCGCCAGACCGCAAAGTTGTTGCAGCTGCGCTAGGTGGTAGACGCTGCCGCACTCCGTAGCTTGGGTAATCGATAGCGTTGAAATTTTCGGCTCGTGGTCGCCCTTGAATCCGTACATCGCCAGTGTTTGCTCGAACGCTGACAGATCGATCCGGCCGTGATCGCCATCGATTGGAATCAATTTTGCCCCCGATGAGAAGAACTCTGGAGCGCCGCATTCGTCGACGTGGATGTGCGCTTGCGTATGGCATAGAACGGAGCCATGCGGAGGCGTCACCTGGGCCAGGCCAAGGCTGTTTGCTGCTGTTCCTGTAGCCAGCGGAAAGACTCGGCATTCCGTCTCGAACAACTCCGAGAATTGATTGTCCAGAGCCACGGTGAATCTATCGGCACCGTAAGCATGCGCAGAGTCGCTGTTCGCCTCGATCAAAGCATCGATGATTTCCGGTGCGGCCGGTGATTCATTGTCGCTGCGGAAATTGGTCATCGTGATTGGCTCCAGTACCAATTGGTTATGGCTTGCTCAGCGATTTGCTGGCGATCTCTGGGCAACACAAAGCCTTCCTCAATCAGCTCGTCGATGGCGACCTGGACTTTCTGCCGATAGTCAACCTCGTCGGCATACAGCTCGTTCAAAGGCGTACGCCAGTCGCCCTGGGTGACCATCTGGGGGATGGGTGTAACGGTGCCATGGAAGTCATCCATCTCGAATGCATCACCATTGTCGAATCGCAAGGCCCAAGGCAGGAAGCTGGCCACAGGAACACGAACCTCCACGTTCCTGACCCCGCCCATCTCGTTGCCGCTCAGATCCAGTTGCGGCACCAGCACACCGAAGGGTGGTCCAACATTTGGGGGTTGCTTGTCCACAATGCCTTGCGACCAGCGGGGACCATAGTCAACGCGATGCGCCAGGTGGAGCTGGTGTGGACGCCTAACACCATCCACGGTACGCCAACGGTATTGCTCTATGGGGACCAGTTGTTGTTTGTCGATCCGCGGGTACTGAGAGTTTGGCGGGGCCTGGTCTTCGGCGACCCAATTGACCATATGGCCGGCCAAAGCTCGCAGGTTGACGAGAAAGTTTAGCCAGTTGCCGCGCACGGCCTTGGTGCGAGGAATCTCTTGCGGCGTACTGCGATGGACGTAATGTTGCGCCCCGGCCAGGTGATAAAGGCGTTCGTTCGGTAGCAAGTCGACGTCGCTGGTTCCATCCGGTGTAGTGTGCAGCAGCGAGGCCGCCCTGCCCCAATACTCGTAACCGGTGTTGGTATACATCACCTTGGGGCGTTTCCGTTCGGCGTATCGCATAAACAGCCCACCGGTGCCGGCATTGAAGGGGCCTTGCAATGGGTCGGTTTGCTGGGCACCAGAGAATGGAAACAGGTCGGTGGGGTAGTAAAATGCAGAGTAGCGGTGGCCGTCTCTTGAAGGTTGAGCAAAACGGTGGTTGAAACTGCCTCGCCCGGCGCCCGCGGTGTGAATCCATACGCCATCGAAAACTTGTCGCTTGCGCTCGTCCAGGTTAAAACCCTGGTACAGAAAATGTCGCAGGAATCTGCCAGTTTGAGAAATGCCGATAGCGATGGTCTTGTTGACTCGCGCCGGGCTGTCACGGTCGTTTTTTAGAAAGCTGACAAAATCTCGCACTGCTGCCAGCCCCATTCCAACCACAACGGGGTCGCGGCTTGGGTACACAAGTTCGTACACTCCGCCGCCCTTGAACCCGCTTTCACTCTCAACGCTGGTCCGGTCAGCTGCAATGGTCCACTGCTCGGCAGGCACCACTTTGCGATCGCCATCGCGCGCGGTTCGCCAGGTCAGGAGCATTTGGGTCGGATCATCAATGATTGGATAGGCGATGTGGTTGCGGTGTGCAACGTCGAGCGTGTTTGTCCGCGCCGTCATGGTCCAGTCCGATCGCACCAGGCCAGTTAAGGATTGACCGTCCTCGCCACGTGCAATCGGGGCTGTCAGGCGCATACGGTTTGGCACTGTCGGCACGTCGGCTTGCCAGCCGATCCAGACCAGGGTCAGGCCCAGCTCCATCAAATAACCGTCACCGAACTCATCGGATTGGGTCAGCGATGCGCTGCCATTGGTCGCGCCGTTGAAGTATCGCAGCATCGCTTTGCCGCCCCGATTGGGGATTTCGACCAACGCAATCGATGCGTCCTGATCTTCGTCCACAGGTCGCAGGATGGCGAAGTCGGCTATTGCTGTGACCAGGCCGTCGCGGTTTTTGGGTGCCAGCTTCAGATCAACGATCTGCCAGTTGTCGCGGTCATCGGGATCTAGGCCGATCACGACCTGGCCGATGACTCGCTCATAGGGGCGCTGCTCGGCTAGGCTGTAATCGACCGGAGCTCGGTCTGTTACATGTACAGCGAGTACTTTGCCTTGCGCTGCTGTTGCACTGCAGCAGGTAACAACGATCAGGGCTAGGGTTCGAAGCATGGTGGGTCCCGATTGAAGGTAAGGCAATTGGTGTAACAGAAGTATGCCAGCGTCAACGGTCCCGTGGTATGTTCACAGGCCGTTTCAGAACCATATTGAGCCGATGCCCACCAGAGCGTTTATTTTTCTGCTGATCTGTTTGCTGCCGCTGGCTTGTACCGACAGTGGTACGTCGACGGGGGCAGCAAATGACCGGGAGGCTGAGCCGCTAAACATAGAGGGGAGTTGGCGAGGCGTCTTGCGTTCCCCGGGCGGAGAGCTGCCGTTTGGTGTCGAGGTTAGTCGTCAAGAAGATGGCTATTCGGCGGTGATTGTGAACGGGGATGAAAGGGTGGAGACATCTGGTGTCGGGGTGATTGGTCGGCGTGTCGTGATTAATTTCGAATGGTATGACGCTGAGATCAGTGCGCGCGTTGCTGCCGACGGACAGTCAATGACTGGTCATTGGCGCAAGACTGCGGCCGAAGAGGAAGACTCGACGTTGCCGTTCACTGCAAGCCGTACTCAGTCTTTCCGATTTACTCCAGCGACCGAGCGCGTGTTTCCGGCAAAAGATATTGGTGGGCGCTGGGCTGTGACCTTTACTGACGACGAGTCCAGCGAGCTTGCAGTGGGCGAGTTTCAACAACAAGGCGACCGGGTATTGGGCACCTTTTTAACGCCTACTGGTGACTACCGTTATTTGGAGGGCGACTTTGTGGGCTCCAGATTGCGCTTGTCGACCTTTGACGGCGCCCACGCCTTTCTGTTCACGGCCGAGTTACAGGCCGATGGCTCGCTGCTTGGCGATTTCTATTCGCGCGACACCTATCACGCGACGTGGGTGGGCAATCGCGACCCTGATGCCTCATTGCCGGACGCATGGACTCAGGTGGAGCTTTCAAATCAGCTCGGTCAATTCCGCTTTTCTTTTGAGAACATTGATGGTCAGCTTATGACCGACCAGGACCCAACCTTGCAAGGGAAGGCTCGTCTGATCGTTCTGTTCGGCACCTGGTGCCCCAACTGCAACGACGAAGCCCCCGTGCTGGTGGACTGGTACGACCGATACCGTGCCCAAGGCTTGGAGATTGTTGGCCTTGCCTTTGAGTACAGCGGTGATATTGAGCGCGATCGGCAGATGTTAAAGCGCTATCGGGAACGCCATGGGATTGAGTTTCCGCTACTCCTGGCCGGGACCAGCGACAAGCTTGATGCTGCCGAAGTGCTACCGGATATTGACAAAGTCTTGGCCTACCCGACGACGATTTTTGTTGGTCGTGATGGCCAAGTGCAGGGCATTCATTCGGGCTTTGCAGGTCCCGGGACCGGTGAGCACTATGTCGAACTGGTGACCGAGCTGGAAGCAAGAATTCAGGCGATGCTGTAGCCGGCGCTTGAACCCTTAAGGAAGCTCCAGGTCGACCGTTATGCCAAGCTGCTTGGCGCTATCGATGGCCGTGTCGACGGCGATCAGCTCACCCTCATACATCATCGCTTCCCAAAATTTCCAGTCATAAATTTCGAGCATTTGTGCAGGCGACAGCTGGCATTGCAATTCGAAGTTGAGCCGTGACTGCTTCTCCTTTTCAGCATAGCGATGGTCAATATGGGCTTGCTGTCGCCTTTTGAGGTCGTAATGGGCCAGTTCTGTGTGCGCGAACTCGATATCGATATTGGCCGTAGAATCAACTAGCTTGAGCAATGCATTCCGGCAGATAGCCACCTTGTCGGTTCGCAGATGACCGATCGCGGGCTCTGACTGGCAAAGCTGTAGCAACTCCGTGTAGGACGGAATGGCGACCGCGAGAATTACCGCGTTCATGTTGATGTATTGTGCGTTGTTGGTCGGCTCCTCATCGCCTTGGCTGTTTGGAAATACCGAGGCCAATAGTTGCAGGGCGGACATATAAGGGTTTTCGATGCCTGGCGCCTCGGTCGCTCGCTGCATCGCCGCGTACCCAGCATCGATGTCTCCGCGCATCCAGGCCAGGCGCGCCAGGTTGAGCCAGGTCCATGCGTTGTCCGGGGCGCCGGCAATGATTTGCTGTTCCAGCGGCTCTGCACACAACGAGCTATAGGTTTGTCCATTCTTGATGCAGTTTTCAGCCACAGTGCTGAGCAGAAACGGGTGTGGTCCAACGGCCGACCAGCCGGCCTCCAACAACGCGGCTTCATCCTCGGTGCTGCGCTGGGTCGATCCGAGGAAACCGGCGACCAGCAACATCTTGGGATCATGGCCTTGGGCCAATAGTTGATGGGCATTGGAGCGAATAAACTGGTCGAACGAGACCTCGTCCTTGTCGCCAAAGGCTGCGGCATATTCGGCGTCGGTAGCCTGGTAGCAGTCTTCGTAGGGTGTTTGTGCCGACAGCACCGTCAGCATTGCGATGGCAACGATCATGGTGAAGTACTCTGCGCTGCGGTTTCCTGCAGGATACGCAGTAGCTGTGCCGGCGGCAGTGTTGACTGCTTCAAGAAAAAATCGCTGGGCAGTGCCTTGTCACAGAAAAGGCGTTGTTGCAGATCGTTTAGTTGTTCATTGAGTGCAGTGACTCGCTTGGTATCCAGGTCCTGATCAGACCGTTCGAAAACCGTCATCCCGAACCGGGCCGTAGTCGTCGGTGTTTCGTCGATCAGGCGTTGCGCCACACTCAGACAACCCTCCCCCGGATCGTCATTGCACATTGCCAGCAGATTTGGCATCCATACCGCCATCGATATGCCTGCTTTAAGTAGATATCGCCCCCAGTCTTCGCCTCCCGGCATGGCCGCGTCAACGCTCTGATCAATCGCGTCATCGATGGCTATCCAATAGGGCGACATGTGATCGGCGACCACAGCGGCGGCAAGGTGATCGAATGCCCGTGAGGGCGTTTCGGCAAGCCAGGCTTGATGCGCCGCGTGCAGGTGGGCCCAGCCGTTGTCACTGTCGATTGCGACCAGCTGGTCTGCCCAGGTTTGTCCACACAGTGGGCTCCAGCGGTCGTCTTTACCCTGACAGTGCAGCAACACACGTTCCAGTACCACTGGCTGGTTGGGCCAACGCGCCACGGCGGCCTCAAGAATCGGCGCTGTCAGTGGTTCATTGCCGGTTAACAGCATTGTGCTCAGTCGCAGTTGTTCATCTGGCCATTGCGACGGTGGTGAGTTGGGGTGTTCGAACAACTGCGCACTTGCACGCTCTAGCCGAGCGGAATGGGAAGCGTCCTGTTCCGCTATCCGCAGCAAGGGGCAATCGTTCCAGCCAAGGCTCGGGGTTCCGGCCAGTGCATGCAGAGCGGCCAGGGCAATCAGTCCATTCATCCAGGGCTCCGTTGAAATCGCCCGGCGAGCTTGCCAGACGCGGTCGCAAATGACGAGTGCAACAAGTAATAAGAGGCGACTCGCTTCCATTCTTCACGGGTGTTAGCACCTTGAATTGTCGCGTCACGTCAACGCCGCGCGGTATAGTGTGCCGTATAAGCCTATGGTCCGATTTCCTGCAACTGCCGCGCTAATGCTGCTGAGTCTATTGGCTCACTCGGTTCATGCTGGCCAGTCACCTGCCTACCTCAACTTCGAAAGCGGTCATGTCAGGCCATTGGCCTTGTCTTCCGATGGCAACACCTTGTACGCAGTCAATACGCCGGATGCGCGTCTGGAGGTTTTTTCGGTCAAGCGGGACGGGCTCGTCCATATGCACTCCGTGCCGGTGGGTCTTGAGCCGGTTGCGGTGGCGCTAAATGGCGATGATCAGGCTTGGGTGGTCAACCATTTGTCCGATAGCGTTAGCGTTATAGATATGGCTTCTATGCGACCACAGGTGGTTCAGACCTTGCTGGTTGGTGACGAGCCTCGAGATATTGTGTTTGCTGGTGGTCAAGGCAAACGAGCCTTCATCACCACCGCCCACCGCGGCCAAAGACGAACTGACGTAGCACTTTCTGATGTTCCCGGGGCAGGCGACCCGCAGCTGACGACTGCTGGCGTGGGTCGGGCCGACGTCTGGGTTTTTGACACACGGCAAATCGAGCGCACGCAAGTTGCGGGCGGGCGGCCGTTGGCGATTGTAACGCTGTTTGGTGATACCCCCAGGGCATTGGCGGTTTCGCCGAATGGCAAGGCTGTATACGCGGCCGTTTTTCAGTCCGGCAACCGAACCACGGTGGTGTCGTCACTGCAGGTATGTGAGCAGACCGCCAGCGGCGTTTGTGATGGCGATGGCGTGACCTCGCCGGGCGGGTTGGTCGATGGGCAGCTACCTGCTGGCCCACTGTCGCCTACACATGATGCCAACGGCCATCCCGCGCCGCCGTCAAGTCTCATCGTCGAGCAGCAAGGTGACCAGGGCGTCTGGCTGGATGAGCTGGGCCGCAACTGGAGCAACGCGGTGCGGTTTCATCTTCCAGACTATGACGTATTCAAGATCAACGCTCGCTCGCTGCAGGTCAAGCGTCGTTACTCGCAGGTCGGCACCACCCTGTTCAATATGGCCGTCAACCCGACCTCGGGTGCGCTGTACGTTAGCAATACTGAGGCCAACAATGCCACACGGTTCGTTGGCGACGGCCAGTTCGCTGGCAGCTCGGTACAGGGCCACCTGGCACCGGCGCGCGTCACCGTCATTGACCGGGGCTCAGTGACGCCGCATCGACTCAACCCACATATCGACTACGCAGTCACCCCTGCCGCTGGTGGAGTAAAAGAGCATAGTTTGGCAACGCCGATGGGTATGGCGGTCAGTGCCGATGGCGGGACGCTATACCTCGCCGCGTTTGGGTCTGGCAAAGTCGGCGTCTTCAACACCGATACTCTGGAACGCGGCGACCTTGATCCTGAGCAAGCCAGTACTCAATACCTTCAGGTCAGTGGTGGCGGACCGAGCGGACTGGCCCTCGACGATCACAATCAACGCTTGTTTGTGGCCACCCGCTTCGATAATGGCATCTCGATGATTGACCTTCAGACCGGGATTGAGCTCGATCATCAAACAATGCCCAGCCCGGAGCCTGAGTCCATCACGGAGGGTCGACGGCTGTTCTACGACGCCGCGTTTACTTCCTCCAATGGTGAGGCATCTTGCTCAAGCTGCCACATGTTCGGTGATACTGATCATTTGGCCTGGGATCTGGGCAATCCGCAGGGCGACATTGTCGACAACCCGTTGCCGATGAACATGAAGGTGGTGGCCACGACTTTGGGCCAGGCTGAGCCGAACATAAATGGCAGTGGCGTCGTTACCGATCTGCATCCAATGAAAGGGCCGCTGGTGACGCAAACACTTCGCGGTATTGCCCACTCCGGTGCCATGCATTGGCGCGGTGATCGTGCGGTAGGTGAGTTCGCCAATG
Organism: Lysobacteraceae bacterium; assembly: GCA_021604725.1. Lineage (GTDB taxonomy): Bacteria > Pseudomonadota > Gammaproteobacteria > Xanthomonadales > BQJN01 > BQJN01. Next base: position 13,868 of record BQJN01000003.1, read on the forward strand.
ATGCCTTTGATGAGCGCGTTTCATTCATGAACTTCAATGAAGCCTTTCCAGCCCTGCTGGGTCGGAGTGCGCCGCTGGACACAGAGGATATGTCAGCCCTGACAGACTTTGGCCTGTCCATCGTTCAGCCGCCAAACCCCATTCGAGCGCTGGACAATCAGCTCAGCCAAGCGCAAGCGCGTGGCGCCGCGTTTTTCTTTGGAACACGTCGTGCCGTCGGCTCACCGATCGATTTTCTGGGCGGGTCACCTGAGGGTTTTACCTGCGAGGGCTGTCATACCGTTGATCCCGCTGAGGGACAGTTTGGTACTGGCGGCCACGCGGCATTCGAATTCCTGCATCAGATCTTCAAAGTGCCGCAGTTGCGAAACCTGCACACCAAGGTGGGCATGTTCGGTGTGCCAAATCGCCCTTTTTTCAATGCCAGGAGCAACCACCACCTGGGGGCGCAGATACGGGGCTATGGCTTTTTGCACGATGGTGCGTCGGACACCATTTTCCGAAACTTCAGTATCCTGCCATTCAATGGCCGAAACACCGTGTTTGGGTCCACTGGGTTTCCGAATGATCAGGTCCGTCGGGACGTAGAGCAGTTCATGTTCGCGTTCGAGGGCGATCTGGCGCCTATTGTTGGGTCTCAGTTGACGGTCACTGCACCTGCGTCTGAGGCGGCAATAGAACGATTAGCCTTGCTGATCGAGCGTGCGCAACAGCCCTTTGTCTCGCGAATTTTGGGCGGTGAGGTTACGGAAGCTGATTTGGTGGTTTTGGGCACCATTGATGAGCAGCCGCGCGGATGGATGATGCAGGGCGATGCCTTTACCTCTGATCGGCGCTCTGAGCCAGACTATTCGATCGATCAGCTACTCGATCTGGCGCAGCACCAGGCGCTAACTTTCACGGCAGTACCGCCCGGCTACGGTGCGCGTATCGCACTGGATCGTGATCTCGATGGCATATACAACGCCGATGACGTCTGTCCAGCAGTGTTCGATTCGAACCAGTTCGATCAGGATTCGGATGGCGTTGGCGACCTTTGTGATAACTGTGAAATGTATGCCAATGGCAACCAGCGCGATAGCAATGGCGATGGCATAGGCAATGCGTGCGATGCTGACCTGAATAATGATGGCGCGGTGGACTTCGCTGATTTTGCAATCATGGTCGGCGTGCTGTTCTCGGCGCATGATGGCGATGCAGATCTCGATGGCAACGGTCAGGTCGACTTAAATGACCTGGCCAGGTTGCAGGAACTGTGGGGCGCTGTCAGCAGCGGATAGCAAGCTGGTCCGACTCGCCAGTGGCGGCCGACGCGAACTGAATGTATTGTGGTTCACCAATTGGTTACCACAGCAATAACAAAGGGGACTCCCAATGAGATCTATAGCTGCCATTGTTTTGATGATCGCTGCCGCCGCGGCACAAGCTGCCACCGTCACGGTTGTCAACTACTCGTATTGGGATATCCACTATCTGTACATTTCACCATCCGCTTCGAACAATTGGGGCCCCGATCAGCTGGGCAATCAAATCCTGGGGTCTGACCAGCAAATAACGCTGAAAATGGGCACCGGCGATTGGGATGTGCGGCTGGTAGATGAAGATGGTGATGAATGCGTTGTATTCGCTGTGCCGGTAAGAGGTGGCAGCGACAGCTGGGAAATCACCAACGACGACCTGCTCGATTGCCAGTCTGAAACCGAAACCGGTGGTGGCTATTCGGCTCAAGGTGCCGGTGGAACAGCCGAACTTTATAACGGCACCAGTTACGATATTTACGAGATCTACCTGTCACCAACTCGCCAAAATACCTGGGGCCGAGACTTGCTCGGTAATCAGATTCTGTATACCGGTGAGACGTTTCAATTGTCGAATATCAGTTGTGACAACTATGACGTACGTATTGTCGATGAGGACGATGATGTATGTGAGTACAGCGGTGAATACATTTGTGGCGATGCCGGCACCTGGCACCTGACCGACGATGAGTTGCTGAGCTGTCAGGGGTATTGAGCTGGCCCATCATCTATCGCGACAAGCAAATAGCTAGGCCTAAGGTCACTGGACAGTGGCGGCTGCCGTTACTATGCTCAGAGGCTATGCTTTCTATAGGGATCATGTACGCAGCCAATTGGGCTGTTAACACGCCTGCTTGTACCGGGCTATTTAACCAATGAAAACAGGGGATGAACGATGTCCAAGTTAGTTGATTTGATGAAGGACTTAGGCCAGGACGCAAGTCTTGCCAACGAATATCAGAATGACGCTGATGGCGTGATGAAACGGTATGGCCTCAGTGATGAAGAATGCGCGGCGATGAAGTCCTGTGATGTCGACAAGATCAAGCAGATGAGTGGCTTGAGTGATGTGCATGTGACCACCAACAGCACAATCAAAGCCTTCGAATAGATGGTTGAGCGGTGGCCAGCAGAGTGAAATTGATTGCCGCCGGTTTCGTCGCTCTGCTGACCGCTGCCAGTGTTGACTCAGTCGACTTGCAGTCCGAGTTGGATCGAGCGGCCCATCTTAATGTGACCGCACCCTGGGAGGAGTCCCAGCAGGTGCTTGATGCGATTGAGCCGCAGATGCACACCGCAACGCCCCGTCAACGGGGCCAGTTCGAGTTTATCGCCGCGCGCAATCGGGCACTGGCCGGCGATTGCGACGCAGCGGTTTCGTCACTCCAACGTTTGCGAAGCGCCGACTCTGACCCGGATCAACGGTTGGGTGCCTATCGCCTTTCTGCCAACTGCGCTCTCAATCAGGGGGACTTCGAACAGGGGTTCAGCTTTTTGTCGCTCGGGTTGAGCTTGTTGCCTGAGGTCGAAGCGTCCAGTGAGAAGACCATGATTCTCGGCTTGGCGACCTACTACCATAGTCAGGCTGGTGAGCCAGCCAAAGCCTTGGAGTATGCGCAACAGGCGATGGATCTGGCCGCTCTGGACGACGACCAGCGCGGGCTCTGCATGGCACTGTTCGACCTATCCTTGGCCGAGGAGAACGCGGGCGCCATTAGAGAGGCCTCAGTGTCAGCCAGGTCTGCCGTTGAGTCCTGCAAGGCCGCTCAGGACCCTGTCTATGTTGGTGCATCTCAGGTTCAATACGGCGAGTTGCTAAGTGAACTAGGTGATCATGAAGGTGCCAGACGAGCGGTTGAGGCCGGTCTAGGGTCTATGCAAGAGGCGGGGTATCGCGACGGTGTTATGCGTGGCCAATTGACCCTGGCCCACATTCTGGTTCAACTCGGCGACAGTTCGCAGGCCACCCAATTGCTACGCCCCCTGGTGGATGAGTTCGAGCGAATGGAGTATTGGCGTGACTTACGCGAAACGCTAATTTTGTTGGCCACTCTCGGTGCCGAAGTCGGCGACTATGAACAGCCATATCATGACCTGCTTCGCGCGGAGGCTGCTAATGATAAGTACCTCGATGGTGACAGGGCCATGCGATTGAGCTTGTTACAGGTACAGTTCGACACTTTGCACAAAGAGCAGGAGATTGAACTGTTGCGAGAGCGTAACCGCTTGCTCGAAGTGCAGGAGCAGGCGCAAAATGAGCGACGGCAACTGGTCACCTGGGGCTTGTTCATTCTGGCCGTGATCGGTGCTTTCCTTTTTATGTTGCTGTTGCGCACTCGCTCAGATCGCCGCCATCTGCTTTGGTTGTCTGAACATGATGGCTTGACCGGTCTTAGCAACCACACCACCTTTTTCAACCGCGCCTCGGTGACTCTGGAAGAGTGTTTATCTCAAGGGCGCCCGGCCGTTCTTTTCGTAGCTGACATCGATCATTTCAAACGCACCAACGACGAGCACGGTCATGCTTGTGGCGATGAGGTCTTGCGTCATGTTGGGGTGGCGATGGTTAATACGTTTAGCCGATCCGACATCGTAGGTCGCGTCGGCGGTGAGGAGTTTGCCGCACTGCTGCCTGACCATACGGCGGTTGAAGCGAAAGGCATGATCGCCCAGTTTCACAAGCGGTTGAGCGAAGAAGAGGGCGCTTCTGAGCTGCCTCCAATTACGCTCAGTTACGGCTTGGCCGAAGCATCACAAGGCCAAACGCTGGAGGCATTGCGTCAGACCGCAGATGAGGCTCTTTACGTGGCCAAACGCCGAGGGCGTAACCAGATCGTTGAGGCGGCGACGCTAACACCTGCACAAGAGGTCAGCGCTTGACTGCCAGCTCAGCTCCTGCCGGGGAGCTGGTCATCGTTGGTGCCGGCATTCAGCTTGGTCGCCATATTTCGCAACGGGCATTAAGCGAGATCGAGCACGCTGATGTCGTGCTGTGTTTGGTCGATACCTTTGCCTTAAGTTGGCTAAAGCAGGTTCGCCCGGACCTGATCGAATTGAATGAACTGTATGGTCCTGGCAAGGACCGCCGCATCACCTACGCGGAGATGGAGGCGGCAATGTTGGCGCCGCTGCGCGAAGGCAAACGGGTGTGCACGGTTTTTTATGGACACCCTGGTGTGTTCGCCGACGCGCCCCATGCGGCAATGGTTCGCGCTAGAGCCGAAGGGTACCTTGCCCGTATGGAGCCGGGAGTGTCAGCCGATGCCTGCCTGTTTGCCGACCTTGGCTTCGACCCCGGGTTGCATGGCGTGCAGTCATTTGAGGCGACGCAGTATTTGATCTATCAGCGAAACATTGATCCCAGTGCCTTGTTGATTCTGTGGCAAGTGGCCTTGGTCGGTGATTTAAGCTGCAAGGTGATGACCACGACACCTCAGCGGCGACAACTTCTGGTGGACAAGCTGTTGACGGTCTATCCGCTGCAAACCGAGGTCATTTTGTATGAAGCAGCGACGGTGCCGGTGCAGCAGCCACGAATTGACAGAATGCCAATCGAGGCCCTTCCAAATGCCAGCTATGTCGAACATACAACGTTGGTCATTCCTCCGGCGGTAAAACTGGTGCCTGATCGCGCCATGCGTGACCAGCTTATGGAAATGGCGCCGATAGTTGATTCGAATTGACTCCTCGGACATAACTGTGAATGTGCCCCTTGAACGGCGCTTCAAGGTATGAGGTATCGACCGGCTTGTTCTTGCTGTGGCCATAACCGAGGGCCAGCATCAACTTGGAAAACCTGCCTTCGTTTTTGCGTCCAGGGTCGACAATAATCACCTCACACTTTTGCTTGGCATGAGCGTCGATGAACGAAGCCAGCAGCCTGGCGTGGTCGGGTTCGTACAGCAAATCGCTGCCGATGATCAGATCAAAAGCGCCCAGCTCATCATCGAGGTCAGCCCAGCCGGTTCGGTCGAACGGGATTACTGGTCCGTCGTTCAAGGCAGCGTTGCGTCGCAGAAAGCTCTCGGTTTCGGGGTGGTGATCGGTCGCTGTGATGTCAGTTCTACGGTAGTTCAGGACAAGGCTGGCCAGGGCAATGCCGCAGCCCACCTCGAGGATGCGTTTGCCTGCAACTTCGAAGTCAAGCATGTGGTGAGCGAGAACTTGAGCCGAGGGCCAGACAATACCGAACATCGGCCAGTTGGCAGACGATATGCCAAGCTTCTCGGCCACGCCCTCAAGGTCAGAAAACTGTTGATTGTCGCGCAGGGTTCTCAAGTGCACATCGAATGCACCAACCTCCAGGGTCTGGTAGCGAAGGCGCAGAACTGACATGGCATTATCCTGAGTAGGGATCGCAAAGAAGCAGGCTAATTGCAACACCTTGACGGATTACGCACGCAAGCGGATTGGTCAGAGCTTCCCTTAATCTACACCCACGCCCCGTATTGCGCCATTGGCGCTGTACAGTAGTCGCCAGAAAAATGACAATGGTGGGATGAGTCTTGACGAACAACTCAGAGAACTGCTTGTTCAACTTCGCGATGAACGGGTGAACTATGCACTGATTGGCGGGCTTGCCATGAACGTTCATGCCAGGCCCCGTGCTACCGCTGATATCGATTTGCTGGTGGCCGCTTCGGATCACGATTTACTGTGCCGGCTGCTGAAGAGATTGAGCTATGTTGTACTTGATGATCGGCCAGAGCTGGCAAGTTTCGTACGAGGGGGACAGCGCGTCGATGCGCTATTCGCCACAGGTGAGCACGCGAAAGAGTTTCTCACCGAGTCACGATTGATTGAGGGAGTGGATGGTCTCCGCGTAGTCACGCCCGAGGCGCTTATCGCGCTGAAACTGCAGGCGTTCAATGATGATCCACGCCGACTGCAAGACCTGGCCGACATTATGGGGTTGGTTGAACACAACAAAGATGCCCTTGATGTCGAGCGCCTGCGGGGCTACTTTGAGATATTCCAGCGTCTTGAGCTTTTCGATGAGCTGTTTGCCCAATGATTACTGATCGATTGACTGCCGAGAGCCTTGCGGCCCGAGGCAAAGAGCACTCACCCACTGCGGTAGAGCAGTGGGAGCAACAGCGCCTCGCCGCCATGTCGCAACAGCAGCGTTTCGACGAGGGGCTGCAGCTGAGTAGTGTTGCCATGGCCATGCGGAGGCATGCGCCGGACCACCAGCCCATCGGTGGCAAGGTGTTCATTCTTTAGCGCAGCTACTTCGAAGCTCAGGAAATACCGACCAATCGCCCTTGTTCCGCCCCCTGTAGCCCGCTATAATCGTCCGGCTCCCTCGCCGGGTTTGTGCTGAAACGGCCGATAGGCTTCTTTAGGCGGCAATTTTGCGGCCTGTAATTTGTGAAGGTGGATGAGCGTGTTCACATATCAACACGCGCGTCGTTTCGCCTACCGCTTGGCCCTTGTACAAGGGTTGTTTGCGGTGCTGCCGGCGCCGGGAATCTGGATTCTGTTGGGTGGAAAGTTTGCGTTGGCGTTTGTCGCCGGCGGGCTGGCCACGGCAACTGGCAGCGCCTTGGCCACATGGTGGGCTTTCGGACGCGGTCAGCAGGCTCCGGGTATCAGCAGTTTGCTGGTGGCCGAGGCATTGAAATTCACGGTTGTGATCGTGGTAGTGGCTTTGGCCATCGTACGTTGGAAGCTGCCTTTCGGGGCGCTGTTGCTGGGGCTGATTGTGGCTCTGGTCGTGCACTACCTGGCGGGCTTGAAAAGCTCGATCGCAACGCAAGATAAAGAATTGAAAGATTAAGGTTGTAACCGAACAATGAGTAGTGCAGAAGGCCCAACTTCTTCAAGCGATTACATCGTTCACCACCTGCAGAACCTGACCTATGGTCAGCATCCTGACGGCACCTGGGGTATTGCCCAATCGGCAGCTGAAGCCAAGGCCATGGGCTTTATGGCCATTCACCTCGATACCATGTTCTGGTCGGTGATCCTCGGTGTGGTGTTTCTTGGCCTGTTCCGCAGGGTCGCCAAAAGCGCCACCAGCGATACGCCCAGCGGGCTACAGAATTTTGTAGAGTCGATTGTCGAGTTCGTCGACACCCAGGTACGCGAGAGCTTCCACGGCAAAAATGCATTGATTGCTCCGTTGGCCCTAACCTTGTTCGTTTGGGTCTTTCTGATGAACCTGATGGACCTGGTGCCGATCGACTGGATTCCTGGGCTGGCCACGCTGATGGGCATTCCTTACATGAAGGTGGTACCGACCACAGACGTGAACGCAACCATGGGAATGTCCATCGCTGTGTTTCTGTTGATGGTGTACTACAGCATCAAGATTAAAGGCTTTGGCGGCTTCTTTGGCGAGTTGGCGTTCCACCCGTTTGAGGCGAAGAACCCGATTGTTAAAGCGATATTCCTGCCAATCAATCTGATTCTTGAAGGCGTATCGCTGCTGGCCAAGCCGCTGTCACTGGGGCTGCGTTTGTTCGGAAACCTGTACGCTGGCGAGCTGATCTTTATTTTGATCGCGCTGATTGGTCTGTACCAGTTGCCGCTGCATTTCGTGTGGGCCGGTTTCCACATCATCGTCATCATCTTGCAGGCGTTTATCTTCATGATGCTGACCATTGTCTACCTGAGCCTGGCTCATGAGGACAATCACTAAGATTTTTGGTGGCCGCAATAATGCGACCATGTTGAGTTTTGTTTTTTGATATTGATCTGGCTTAAAGGAGCTTTGTGATGGAATTTGTAATTGGTATGACCGCGATCTCGGTTGGTCTGTTGATCGGTCTGGGTGCATTGGGCGTTGGTATCGGTGTGGGCATCCTCGGCGGTCGTCTGCTCGAGTCTAGTGCTCGTCAGCCGGAACTGGCTCCGATGTTGCAAACCAAGTTCTTCATCTCTATCGGTCTGCTTGACGCGGTGGCGATGATCGGTGTTGCTATCGCACTGTACTTCACGTTCGCCAACCCGTTCATCGGTTTGCTGGGATAAGTAGATCCCATCGACGACTTACCCGGGGTTGACTGTAGTTGGCTCCGGACAGGTTTTGACCGAAACGACGAGGTGACGGTGTGAATTTCAATCTGACATTAATCGGACAATCGATCGCGATGATCGTGTTCGTCTGGTTCTGCATGAAATACATCTGGCCACCGATGATTGCAGCTTTAGAAGAGCGCAAGCAGAAAGTGGCAGACGGTATTGCAGCCGGCGAACGTGGTCAGCATGAGTTGGAACTGGCGCAAAGCCGAGCAACCGAGCTTCTGAAAGAAGCCCGCGCGCAAGCGGCACAGATTCGCGAGCAGGCCAACCAGCAGGCGGTCCACATCAAGGATCAGGCCAAAGTCGACGCAGTTGCAGAACGCGAGCGTCAACTGACGGCAGCACAAGCTGAGATCGAGCAAGAGGCGTCTCGTACCAAAGAGGCGTTGCGCACTCAGGTGGCAGCATTGGCAGTGGCAGGCGCGGAGCAATTGCTCAAGCGCGAAGTCAACGCTGATGCGCACCAGGATCTGCTCGACAAACTCGCTGCGGAAATCTGATCATGAGCGAACTGTCCACACTGGCTCGACCCTATGCTCGAGCCGTTTTTGAACTCGCTCGCGACCGTGATGCTTTGGCCAATTGGCACGAAGCGATGGTCTTGTGCGCCGCCATGGCGGCTGATGATCGCGTACGTGATCTGCTGACCAATCCAGCAGTTTCACGTGAGCAACGTCAGTCGATCTTCGTTGGCGCCTCTGAGCAGCCCGAGGGTTTCGACAACTTCATCGCTGTGCTTTCAGCCAACGATCGTCTGGTGTTGTTACCCATCATCGTAGAAGAGTTCGCCACGCTGCGGGCCGACCATGAGCGCACGCTCACGGTAACGGTTCAGTCGGCGTTGCCTTTGTCGGACTCGCAGCGAGCACAGATCGCTGAAGCGATGAGCCGGCGCACCGGCAGAAGTGTAGAGCTCGACGAGACAGTCGACGAGTCGCTGATTGGCGGCGTACGTATTCTCGCTGGCGACGAGGTCATTGACGGTTCACTGCGCGGACGGCTGGAACGGCTCGGTTCAGCGCTCAACCAATAAGCACCAAGGTTTTTTGACATGCAAACGACACTCAATCCATCGGAAATCAGCGAGCTGATTCGTTCTCGAATCGAGAACTTCAAAGTTGAATCCGAAGCCCGTAACCAGGGCACAGTGGTCTCCGTCTCTGACGGTATCGCTCGCATCCACGGCTTGGCCGAGGTAATGCAGGGTGAAATGATCGAATTCCCCGGCGACACCTTTGGTCTCGCTCTTAACCTCGAGCGCGATTCGGTCGGTGCCGTAATCCTCGGCGCTTACGATCACATCGCCGAAGGCGACAAGGTCAAGTGTACCGGTCGTATTCTCGAAGTGCCGGTAGGCCCCGAGATGATGGGTCGCGTAGTAGACGCTTTGGGTAACCCAATCGACGGCGCTGGCCCGATTGACACCAAGCTGACTGCGCCCATCGAGCAGGTCGCTCCTGGTGTAATTACACGCCAATCGGTAGACGAGCCAGTACAAACTGGTCTGAAGTCGATCGACGCCATGGTGCCTGTTGGTCGCGGCCAGCGTGAGCTGATCATTGGTGACCGCCAAACCGGTAAGACCGCCGTTGCCGTTGATGCCATCATCAACCAGAAAGGCACCGGCATTAAGTGTATCTATGTGGCCATCGGCCAGAAGCGTTCATCGGTGGCTGCCGTTGTTCGCAAGCTGGAAGAGCACGGCGCGCTGGAGCACACCATCATCGTTGCTGCCACCGCCTCTGACTCTGCGGCCTCCCAGTACATTGCTCCTTATGCTGGTTGTGCCATGGGCGAGTACTTCCGTGATCGCGGCCAGGATGCGCTGATTATTTATGATGATTTGACCAAGCAGGCTTGGGCTTACCGTCAGATGTCACTTTTGCTGCGTCGTCCGCCAGGCCGTGAAGCTTACCCGGGTGATGTTTTCTACCTGCACTCTCGCTTGCTCGAGCGCGCGGCGCGAATCAATGCTGACTACGTCGAGAAGCTGACCAATGGCGAAGTGAAAGGCAAGACCGGTTCTCTGACCGCATTGCCGATCATTGAGACCCAGGCTGGCGACGTTTCGGCCTTCGTTCCGACCAACGTGATCTCAATCACCGATGGTCAGATCTTCCTGGAGACTGACCTGTTCAACGCGGGTATCCGACCGGCTATCAACGCTGGTTTGTCGGTATCTCGTGTTGGTGGTTCAGCACAGACCAAGATCATCAAGAAGCTGGGTGGCGGCGTTCGTTTGGCCCTGGCTCAGTACCGAGAGCTGGCAGCCTTTGCTCAGTTCGCCTCTGATCTTGATGAGACGACGCGTAAGCAGCTGGAGCGCGGACAACGTGTAACCGAGCTGATGAAGCAGGCGCAGTACAGCCCGATGAGCGTGTCAGAGATGGCCGTTTCATTGTATGCCGTTGATCGCGGTTACTTCGATGATGTCGAACTGAATCAAGTGTTGGCCTTCGAGGCCGCGCTGATTGAGCACATGAAGGCCAACGAAGCGGCTTTGATGAAGAAAATCGACGATACCGGTGCCTGGAATGATGAGATCGAAGCGAGCCTGAAGGCTGGTGTCGAGAGCTTCAAAAAGACCGGTTCCTGGTAAGAGGTCAAGCTGATGGCTGGCGCAAGAGAAATTCGCACCAAGATCAAGAGTGTTCAAAACACTCGAAAGGTCACCAGTGCACTGGAAATGGTCTCGGCGAGCAAGATTCGCAAAGCCCAGGACCTGATGAGTGCATCTCGGCCTTACGCCAAGATGATGAAACAGGTGATTGGTCACCTCGCAGCAGCAACACCTGAGTATCGTCATCCGTTCATGACGGAGCGAGAAGAGGTTAAGCGAGTGGGCTTTATTGTCATCTCGTCTGATCGCGGCTTGTGTGGCGGCCTCAACGGCAGTTTGTTCAAGGCCATTCTGGCCGAGATGAGAGCGTGGCAAGACAAAGGTGCTGAGATTGATGTGGTCTGTGTTGGTGCCAAAGCCATCCAGTACTTCAAACGTCTGAAGGTGAACATTGTCAGCACCGCATCGCATCTCGGTGAGAAGCCGCAGGTCTCGGATCTGATTGGTGTGATCAAGGTCATGCTGGATGATTACATGGATGGCAAGGTTGATCGCGTCACGCTGGCGTATAACAATTTTGTCAATACCATGACCCAGAAGCCGACGTTGGACGCCTTGTTGCCATTGCCCGAAGGTGATGATGACGAGGTCAAGAACAACTGGGATTACCTGTATGAGCCCGAGGCACAGGTCGTACTGGATGAGGTATTGGTCCGTTACGTCGAGTCATTGGTGTATCAGGCGGTGGTCGAGAACTTGGCCAGTGAGCACGCCGCGCGAATGGTCGCCATGAAGGCTGCCACCGATAACGCCGGCGATCTGATCAATGATTTGCAGCTGGTCTACAACAAGGCCCGTCAGGCAGCGATCACCCAGGAAATTTCGGAAATTGTCAGCGGTGCCGCAGCGGTTTAGCGCGGCGTCGTTCAAATGAATTTGAGTATTGAGGTTTAAGGTTATGAGTGCAGGCAAGGTCGTACAGGTCATCGGCGCTGTTGTCGATGTCGAATTCGCCCGCGATAGCGTCCCCGCGTTGTACAACGCGCTGACGATTGACGGCACAGAAATCATGTTGGAAGTCCAGCAGCAACTGGGTGACGGCGTTGTCCGCACCATCGCGCTGGGTTCTACAGACGGCTTGCGTCGTGGTCTCGAGGTTGAGGACACCGGCAAAGGCCTGGTCGTTCCAGTGGGCACCAAGACTCTGGGTCGCATCATGGATGTCATGGGCAACCCCATCGACGAACAAGGTCCGATCGGCGAAGAGGATCGCTGGGAAATCCATCGCCCTGCACCGTCCTATGACGAACAGGCGTCGGGTACCGAGCTGCTGGAAACCGGTATTAAGGTTATCGATCTGATCATGCCGATCGCTAAAGGCGGTAAGGTTGGTCTGTTCGGTGGTGCTGGTGTTGGTAAGACAGTGACCTTGATGGAGCTGATTCGAAATATCGCTATCGAGCACTCAGGTTACTCAGTATTCGCCGGTGTTGGTGAGCGTACCCGTGAGGGCAACGACTTCTACCACGAAATGAAAGAGTCCAACGTACTGGACAAGGTGGCGTTGGTATACGGTCAGATGAACGAGCCGCCGGGTAACCGTCTGCGTGTTGCCTTGACCGGCCTGACCATGGCTGAGTACTTCCGCGACGAAGGTCGTGACGTCCTGATGTTTATCGATAACATTTATCGTTACACGCTGGCCGGAACCGAAGTATCTGCGCTGCTCGGTCGTATGCCTTCAGCGGTAGGTTATCAGCCGACGCTGGCTGCTGAGATGGGTGAGCTGCAGGAACGCATCACCTCAACTCAGAAGGGTTCTATCACCTCATTCCAGGCGGTCTACGTACCGGCTGATGACTTGACTGACCCCTCTCCGGCGACCACCTTCGCTCACTTGGATGCGACGCTGGTACTGTCTCGTCAGATCGCAGAACTGGGTATTTACCCGGCTGTTGATCCGCTGGACTCCACCTCACGTTTGCTCGATCCGAACGTGATTGGTGCTGAGCACTACAATACGGCCCGTGCTGTACAGCAGACTCTGCAGCGTTATAAGGAACTGAAAGACATCATTGCCATCCTTGGTATGGACGAGCTGTCTGAAGAAGATCGCCAGGCTGTAGCACGCGCTCGAAAGATTGAGCGTTTCTTCTCACAGCCGTTCTTCGTTGCTGAACAGTTCACTGGTGCCGAAGGCAAGTACGTTTCACTGGCCGACACCATCCGTGCCTTCAAAGGCATTGTTGAAGGTGAATACGACCACTTGCCGGAGCAAGCGTTCTACATGGTTGGCACCATCGAAGAAGCGGTTGCCAAAGGCGAAGAGCTGGCGAAGAAAGCTGCGTAAGCGGGTAGACACACTATGGCTATGACTTTGCACTGCGATATCGTAAGCGCAGAACAGCAGATTTTCTCCGGGACCGTCACAGGCGTGTTCGCGACCGGAGAAATGGGCGAGCTCGGCATCATGCCGCGCCACGCTCAGCTGATCACTCGGCTGAAGCCGGGGCATGTTCGCGTTACTCTGCAGCACGATGAAGACGAGTTCTATTACGTCTCAGGCGGCATCCTGGAAGTCCAACCTCACGTTGTGACGGTCCTGGCCGATACCGCGATTCGCGGTGAAGACCTTGACGAAGAGGCTGCACGCCAGGCCAAAGAAGAGGCCGAGCGAGAGCTGTCTGATCGAGCTGGCGAGATGGACATTGCACAAGCCCAGGCGAGACTGGCCGAGGCCAATGCTCAATTGCAGGCTTTGTCACGACTGAAGAAAAACCTGAAGCGGTAAAGCCGCTTCTAGGGAGCCAAGCCTCGATCGCGAATTGCTCTGCAGGCCAGAGCCATACTCGCATTAATCAGAGCTTCCCGAGGTCAAGACCCGCGCCTCGGCGTCCTTATCGGATGCCGGGGCGTTCTTGTTTTCAGCGGCCGATAAGCCATTGCTCAATCCAGTCCAACAGCGACTCTACGGTGTCTGGCGTAGTCGATGCAGACATAAAGGTCAGTCGCAAGTAACGACGGCCATGAATCTCGGCCGATGTAATGTGAAATCTCCCATCTCGCAGCAGGGCATCGCGAATCGCCACTTGATCTGCGTCCGAGCCCGGTGCCCTGAAACACAAAATGTTGGACTCAGGTTGATACGGGCACTCGAATCCGGGCCGTTGTGATATTGCCTGATGGGCTTGGCTGGCGAGCGCGACGCGACTATCAAGATACCGAGCAAGATTGGTTTCGCCACCGGCTGCCAAAGCCAGGAAGGTTTTCAACCCCATCGGCGATTTGGTGCACTCAACCGCGCGCCCAAGGTAATCGACCCCGTTACGCTCATGATCGTAGAACAGGTAACTGGCTTCCTGCTGGAAGGCGTGATTGAAGGACTCGGCGTCTTTGAATAAAACGGCAGCGGCCAATGCCGATGTTCGCATCATCTTGTGAGCATCCCAGACCACGGAATCGGCACGGTCAATGCCGTCAAGCAGGTGCCTGGTCTGTTCAGACACCAGGAAGCTGGCACCATGACAACCATCGACATGTAACCACGTACCGTGTTTCTCACACAGCGTGGCGACCTGCGCAATCGGATCAAACAAGCCCGTGGTCGTAGCGCACGCATTGACGACCACCGCCATGACGCGTTTGCCTTCGTCCTTGGCACGCTCGATCAGGCTCTCCACGCTTTCACTGAGCAGGCGCTGTTCCTGATCGACGCTGGCTGCCCAAACCTGATTGCTGCCAAGGCCAATAATGCTCACAGCGCGGGCCACCGAGTAGTGGGTGCTTGCTGGCGCTATGACTACCAAATCGCCGGGTGTGCCTTCGGTCCAGGCTTTTGGTGCGATACGCCCTCTGGCAGCCAGTAGCGCGGTCAAGTTGGCCAATGAGCCACCGTGGGTCAGTACGCCAGCGCTTTTTGAACGACACCAAGCAATTTTCTCCATCATCCACTCGAGAACGACGGTTTCCAGGACCGTCGCGCTGGGTCCCATCTCATAGATGGAACCCGGGTTATTGATGACGCCATGGATGAAGTCACCGAACGCAGTGGCGGTCTCAACGCTGCCTACCTGATGGCCCATGTAACCGGGGTGGTGCAAATGGGTCGTATCGCTGAGAACTGCAGACACAAACTCGGAAAACTGTTGATCGGACGCAAAGCCATCACGAAGCAGCCGACCAGCTTGCAGCGAGCCTCTTACATCGCTCATTGGACGGTTACTGACTGCCGGCCCCAGCCCTTGGTAGCCTTGGTCGATGTAGCGCGCCAACTGCTCGGCGACTTCGGCGGCGCGTTTGCGGAACAGGCTAGCTTCTGGTGTGTCCAAAGCAGTGACCTCGGCTAGTGAGTGAAAACGGACCAGGCCGCCAACAGGGTCATAAGAAACAGAATCACCACCGAAAAAATAAACATCCGACGACGCAAGGGCACGAAGTTGGAGCCCAGGTGCACGTATGCGTGAACAACCCTAAGGGCGACAAACGACCACGCCAGAACCTGCGCAGCGATGCCGGTGTTGCCCAACAGGTACAGCACCACCACCAGAACATAGAACAGCAACGGCGACTCGAACTGGTTGCGAATATTGTTGTTGATTTTGGCCACACTGTCAGGCCAGGCATCATCGTGTAGGGCTGCTCGCTTCAAATCAACGCCTCCCGCCAGATAAGCCTTTTTCTTGGCAGCAGCCAAAGCAAAGTAGACAACAATGGTGAGCACGATTTGAATAATTACTGGTAGGAAGATGTAATGAGGAGGCAGCATGTCGATGATCCGTAAGGGGCGAGAAAACCGATTATAGGTTACCTAAGCCCCTGAGCGGATTCACAATCGCTGCCATCGTCTGAAGAGAGAACATTGAACGTTTATGGTCGACCCAAGGCGGGCACGGCGACTCAGAGCATGCTCAATTGAACTGAGGCGGTGGCAGCTGCAAGCGGCTGATGCCGGCCTTGCCGTTGGCCAGGAAGCCCTTGATGGCTGTAGTCACTTCCGGTGCGACCATAAACAGGTCATGGCCGGCGTTTTCGATGACCAGTTGCTGCGCATTCGCAAACTGCGCCATGACTTCGGCATGCGCTTCGGGAAAGGTTCGGCCATCCAGCGTGCCGGTCAGGAAAAGGGCCGGTACCTCGGTCTTGAACGGTGCCCGAAAAGATTCACCTAGATCTGGTACGGATGGAAATTGCTCGATCAGATGTGGCATTGGGTAGTTCATGAAGTCGCCCATAATCGCGGTTTTGGCTTGTTCGTTGACCAGCGCCAGTCGCTGGCTCGAAATACCTGAGGCGACGTCCATGGCCGTCGACATCGCACCAAACCCGGTGGGACTGGCGTAGACCAGCTGATAAACACCCATCGCAACCGGATCAAAATGTCCCGCATCCAGAGCCGCATAGGTGGCAGGCAGGTTGGCGATATTGCTTGGGTTCTTGGTAAGAAAGAATGCCGTGTAGAAGCGAATTACTGTGCTGTCGAAGCTGATGTCCACTGGCTCGGAGTGTCCCTGCGGGATGATGGAAACGGTGACCGGCTGTTGGTCTAGTTTGGTCAGTACACGGCGCATTGTGTTCACCAAATCCGGATAGCGGTCAACCGCGCCTGCCGCAACCACGGCTTGTTCTACTCGCGCAAAAAACTGATCCGCATGCGCAGGCAGTTTCACCGTCTGATCAAGCCCTTCGGCGCTGGCCAAGACTACTCGTTCGATTCGATCGGGCATCGCCTTCAGTGCTGCCAACGCAAGATGCGTACCGTAGCTGATGCCCCACAAGTTGAGTTTCTCGGCACCGAGCTCCTTCCTTAGGATTTCCAGATCCCGTGCACTCTGCCAAGTGGTATACGCGGACAGGTCGACGCCTTCAGCTTGCCATTTGTTGTGACAGTATTTCGCACTTTCCGATGCGTAGTTGAGCCAGTTTTCGCGATTGATTGCCAGTCCGGCCGGGAACGGCTGTGCTGCTCGGCAGCCCATTGGCGGGTTGGAAAGCCCGGTGCCGCGCTGATCAAATGCAATCACGTCTGCTACCTCGCGCAAGGCCATGAACAGACTGAAGCGAGCGCCCTTAGCGGTGCCTGTCCCGGAACCCCCCGGTCCACCGGCCAAATATACGATGGGGTGACCCGGGTTTGGGTTTGTTGATGGAAAGCGGACGAACCCCAAATCCAGCGAGCCACGGTTGGCATCTTCATGGTGTGCTGGAACGTTGAAGCGCCCGAGTTCTGCCGCGACCGGCTCCTGACCGCGCGCCTCGAAATTGTAAGGCTCGATGGTCAGTTCAGCCGAAGCAATACCCGACACCAGTGCCAAAGCGGGAAATAGACGATACAACACAGCGGACCTCTCATAGGATTGACGTGAGCATCCACATTAGAGTCCAGCCTCCGGGCAACACCAGAACACATCGGTCAGCATCTCACCACCACGGGTCAAGCGCTCATGGTGCCGCCAGCGGTTCTGCTAATCTGCAAGCATGCTGAAGCACCTGACAGGACTCACTTTCATCTTTTTCGCGTTTTACGGTCAGCCCTTATTGGCCCAGGGGCCACCTATCGGCTACCTTGGGGATTGCGCTGTAGAGAAGGGCGACAATCCCGCCTTTAGGTCGCCAAAGTTTGACGATGCCACCTGGAGAGTTCGGCCATGGCAAGAACTGAAGTTCTCGGCTGATGTCCATTGGTTACGTTGCCGTGTGAATGTGACGGACGGATGGGATCGCGATCGGACTCCCATCGGATTGTTCCTCAACGGCGCGTTTTCCGCAGAGGTGTGGTGGGATGGGCAGCCCATTGGCAACAAAGGATCGGTTGGTACATCTCCTGACCTCGAGCTGGCCGGGCCCCAGGATGCAGTCCTTTTTGTGCCACCGAACCTCCTAAAGGCCGGCCGGCACGTCATCGCACTTCGCGTATCGGCGCAACACGCCGGCTGGCGTATTAACACTCCAATCGACGGGCTGTATCTGGCGCGCTACAAGGCGGCTTCAGCCAAGCTGCAGGCGCATTATCGGTGGACCTTATGGATAGGCGGGGCCTTGATGTTGGCCACGCTTGTAGTGCTCGCCATGGGCGTTGGTTTGCGCGATCGGGCTTTCATGTACTTGGGCCTGGCCACCCTTGGCACCTTGGCCCAGCTGGGCTTTGAGGTGTCGCGAGCCTTCATCAGCTATGACTACTCGTGGCATGCCATACGTTTGCTTGGGGTTTCAAGCTCAGCGGCAGTCGCCGGCTTTGGCTTCCTGTCTTACCTTTGCTGTCGCTTTCGTCAACCACTTTGGATCACCATTCCATTGCTTGTGACCAGCGCCGCGGCGTTGGTCCTGGTGCCAATCCTCGACATCATAACTGTCATTGTGATCGCAACGACGCTCTTTCTTGGCATGGTCGTTAGCCTGCGTGCCTGGTGGTCTGGGCAGGTTGACGCGCGCATCTCGTTGTTTGCGCTTCTGGCCATGGCTGTACTGTTGGCGATGGACCTCAATCAGTTCCTGGATACCGGGCTGTTTATCGGCTTTGCAATGCTGCTGTTGGTGTTTTTCGCCGATCACACCAGAGCTGTGGTGCGAACCCGAAGGCGAGCCGAGCAAGCGGCACGTACGGCATCAAGATTGGAGCTTGAGTTGCTGAAACGACACCTGCGGCCACATTTTTTGATGAATACTTTGACGTCCTTGAGTGAGTGGGTAGAGACCTCACCCGAGGTCGGCGTTCGTATGATCGAGGCGCTGTCGGCAGAGTTTCAGATTCTTGACCGCGTCGCTCGTCAAACCCTGATTGCCTTGTCAGAGGAGATTGATCTGTGTCAGCGGCATTTGGCGATTATGGGCTTTCGCCACGACCGCGTGTTCACACTGAGTGCGCCCGAACCTGTTCCCGCAATCATGGTGCCGCCCGCGGTACTGCACACCCTGGTCGAGAACGCGGTGACGCATGGCAGTTACCGTGATGACGCCGAGCTTAAGTTGTCGATAACGATGGGCGCAGAGAGCGTGACCATGCGGCTCACAGCGCCCCCAGGTCAGCAACCGGTTGCCGATGATTTCAACGAGGGTACCGGACTCTCCTACGTTCGTGCTCGCCTTGCCGAGGCATTCGGCGCGCAATGGGAGCTTGAATCTGGCCCCAGCGCCGACCAGGGCTGGCTCACGGTAATCACCATCCCGGCCGTTTTGGTTGACGGTGAGCGGCCATGAACATCCTGATCGTCGAAGATGAGGCCGTGGTGGCCCGTCGCTTGTGCCGCATGGTCGCCAGTTGTCTGCACATCACGCCACGGGACGTGGTCATGAAGCAGTCACTGGCGGAGGCGCGTTTGTGGTTAAGTGAGCAACGGGCCGATGTCCTTTTTCTCGATTTGAATCTGGCCGGTCAGGATGGCTTTGACCTTCTTGCCGAGGCGGTGGCCGGCCCACAACATACCATTGTCGTCTCGGCCAATACCGATCGGGCAATGGAGGCGTTTGAATACGGCGTGCTGGACTTTATTGGCAAGCCATTTGACATCGAGCGGGTAGGCAAGGCACTCCAACGTTTGCATACCAATACCGCACCGCATGAGCGCTTGCGCTTCCTCACGGTACGTGGCCACAAGGGGTTGGAACGCATACCGATCAAGCAGATTATCGCCATTCACGGTGCCGGCGATTATGCCGAATTGGAATTGGCTGATGGGCGTCGCTTGTTGCACGACAAATCACTGACCCGCTTGGCGCAAATTCTGCCGAAAGACTTTCGCCGCATCCACCGCTCACATATCCTCAGGGTGGATCAGGTTCGACATTTTCAGTGTCAGCCCGGCAGTCGCTATGTGGTTGAACTGCGCAATGGCGATACCCTGCCGGTCGGTCGTAAGCGAGCCGCCGAGCTGCGAGATTGGCTCAATTCAGTTTGAACCAATCAGGTGCTTCTGGAAAAACATCATGACGATCTGCGTGTAAAGGTCGCGGTTTTCCTTCTTGCGAAAGCCGTGACCCTCATTCAACGCATTCATGTACCAGACCGACTGGCCGTTGTCGCGCAATGCAGCAACGATCTGCTCCGACTCGGTGACTGGAACACGGGGGTCGTTTTGCCCCTGCGCTACGAACATCGGCACGTTCATTTTGTCGACATGGTTGTTGGGGCTAATTGCCTCAAGGTGCTTGCGCATGGCCGGATCGCGCTCATCGCCGTATTCGACCCGTCGCAAATCCTGTCGATAACTCTGGGTGTTTTCCAGGAAAGTGACGAAATTGGAAATGCCTACGATGTCGACCACCGCATTGATGCGATCGGAATAGTGCACCGCGCAGGCCAGCACCATGTAGCCACCGTAACTGCCGCCGTAAACAGCGACGCGGTTGGCGTCCAGATTAGGTTGCGTCGCGATCCAGTCCAGCAAGGCGCCGATATCCTTGACCGAATCCTCGCGTTGATACCCGTTGTCCAGCGCGACATAGGTCTTGCCATAGCCGGCAGAGCCACGGACGTTGGGCACGACAACGGCGGCACCGAGCTCATCGATCCACATTTGATAGGTGGAGGAAAAACTCGGCCGCGCCTGGCCTTCGGGTCCGCCATGAATGCGGATGATCACCGGATGTGGTCCGTCGCCTTGCGGCCGGTAAACAAAAGCAGGAATCTTGCGGGCTGCGCCGTCGACCTGATCGAAGGTGGGGTAGTGCACCAGGTCGGGAACAGCAAATTTGGACGAGTCCAGACCACCCGTTTCGCTAAACGTCCAACGCGTCAGCTCACCGCTGTCCAGTGGCGCATCACCCAGCGCCAGAACAAAGGTGTCGGACGGTGTTTGCGGCGTGTTCAAGCTCATCGCCAAACGGTCGGCATCGGGTGAGAAAGCGAACTCGCCGATGATGCCAACGGGGATGGAGCTCACTTTCTGATAGTCGCGATTGGCCGGGTCAAATAGATAGAGCTGGCTCATGCCGTCTTCATTGGTGGTAAACGCACCTCGCTGGCCGTCTTCAGACAGCGCGAACCCGCTCACATCCCAATTCAGATCAGAGGTGATTTCAATGGTCACCGCATCGGCGTCCAAACCACGATAGGACAAGGTGGTGAACTCGCCACCTGCGTCGGTAAGAAAGTAAAAGCCACGACCATTGGGAGCAAACGCCAGCGGGAAGTTGCGGCTTTGCGTTTTGTCGTCGCCAACCAGAAGCTGGCTTTCCGTTGACTCCAGGTCGACCAGATAAATGGACGACTGGGTGGAGCTGACATACTTGATCACCAGCAGTGACTTGCCGTCTGGTGAAAAATCGGTAGGTCCCCACCAGGCCCCGCCCGGTGCGGGAAGTACCAGTCTGGCCGCTTCTGGGGAGTCTGGGTCCATCACCCAGATATCATTTGCCGCGCCGTTTCGGCGCGTACTTTGATAGGCGATGTGTTTCCCGGACTGATCAAAGATAACCGCACCATTGCGTGATTCGCCATCGGTCAACATGCGGTAGCTACCGTCGGCAGGATCGAGCGCAAATAACTGACTGAACTCACTGCCACCGGCATCCATGGCGAAGATCAGCTCTTCGGACTTCGGATGCGAGGTGACCTCGCCAATGGGTTCATCAAAAAATGTCAACTGATGGCGTGCACCGCCCGGCATATCTACTCGATGAATTTGCGCCACCTCGCCAAATCGGGTTCTGACAAACACCGATTCACCGTTGGCGGCAAAATCAAGAAAACTGGCATCTCGAACGTTGGAATAACGATTGAGAAGGTCGACCAGTGATTGCGGGACTTCGGGGACATCTTCGAGCAGCACATTGCCGTCATTGGCGGTCCGCGATTCGAAGGCTAAAGCCTGATGGACCAGGCTCAGCAGGGCAATGGCGACAATGAC
Organism: Lysobacteraceae bacterium; assembly: GCA_021604725.1. Taxonomy (GTDB): domain Bacteria; phylum Pseudomonadota; class Gammaproteobacteria; order Xanthomonadales; family BQJN01; genus BQJN01. The sequence goes on from BQJN01000003.1 coordinate 35,593, forward strand.
TCTCATGATGCAACTCCAATAACAGATAGCACGAACGCATACTCGCGGGCGGTGTCTTCAAGACGCTGATAGCGCCCTGAACCGCCGCCATGGCCCGCGCTCATATCGGTGAATAATAACAACTGATGGTTGCCCGTTTTCTGATCACGAAGACGGGCCACCCATTTTGCCGGCTCCCAATACTGTACCTGCGAATCCCACAGGCCGGTAGCCACATACATATGCGGATAGCGCTGGGGCTTCACCTGGTCGTAAGGCGAATATGCCAGCATGTAGTCGTAGAACGAAGGATCGTTTGGATTGCCCCATTCATCGTACTCGAAGGTGGTCAGGGGAATGGTCTCGTCGAGCATGGTGGTGACCACATCGACAAAGGGCACCCCGGTCGTTAATGCTGCAAAGGTGTCCGCAGCCATGTTGGCGACCGCGCCAATCAGCAACCCGCCCGCACTGCGGCCACTGCCGACTACTTTGCTGGCATCGCCCCAACCTATCTCCACCAGCCCTTTCGCCACATCGATGAAGTCGTGAAAGGTGTTGAGCTTGTTCAGCAAACGTCCTTGTTCGTACCAGTGCCGCCCCATCTCCTCACCACCACGGATATGGGCAATGGCAAATACAAAGCCGCGATCGACCAGGCTGAACACGTCGCGTCGAAACTCGGGTTCATACCACAGGCCATAGGCACCGTAGCCGAGGATAAAAATCGGGTGGCACCCATCGGGCCTGGCATCAGCCTGGCAAAGCAGCGTGGCCAACACCTCGGTGCCATCGCGGGCGCTGACGCTGACGCGATGTGTGCGGTAGCCACTCGACTGAAAATCATCACCGGCAAAGGCCCGTTTGCGCTGGGTTTTTTCGCCGCTTGCCAGTTCCAGATCGAACACCGTGTGTGGCGTGGTGAGCGACGCGTAGCTGTAGCGCAGCGTCTCGATGCGGCTGTCCGGCGTGTACTGCATCGCCATGGCGTAGGCCGGTTCATCTGAGTCAATCAGCGCTTGCTGACCGCTCGGCTGTAGCACCCGCAAGTTCAGGTTGCCACGCTCGACCTCTGCGGTGACGATGAAGCGGCCGTATACGCCGACGTCGTGCAGCAAGACTTCGTCGCGATGAGGCAGTACTTCCTGCCAGCTTGAGCGATCCGTCGCCTTGTTCAGCGGTGCTCGCCACAAGGCAAAGTTCACCGCATCTTGATTGGAACGAATCAACACATCGTCACCTTGAATCTCGATATCGTATTCATGGCCAGATTGGCGAGGAATGAGCGGCTCAAACTCGCCTTCGATGTTGTGTTTGTCGAGGATGCGAATCTCGCTGGTCAGTGTGCTGGACAGGGTGATCAACAGATGCTTTCGATCGCGCGCCGGGTGCAGGCTCAAGTAGTAACTCGGGTCCGCCTCTTCGTAGACCAGGACGTCGTCGTCGACGCAGGTGCCGATTCGATGGCGCCAGACCTGATGCGGAATCAGCGTCTCCTGTTGCAGGCGAACATAGAACAGGGTGAGGTGGTCGCCCCCCCAGGCCAGATTTGGCGACACGCGTTCGATCACGGTCTGTGTTTTCCCGCTGCCATCCAGCGCGCGCAATTTCAGCGTGTATTCATGGCGACTGACGGTATCCTCGGTCCAGGCCAACCATTGATCATCCCCGCTGATGGCATAATCGCCGACCTTGTAATAGTCGTGGTCGGCACCCAGCACATTCTCGTCGAGCAATACTTGCTCGGCTTCGCTGCCAACCTTGCGTCGCGCATAGATCGCCTGCTCTTTATCCTTCTCCAGTCGACGGTAATACTCGTAGCCATCGAGCTCGACCGGCACCGATACGTCATCGCCCGGCATCCGCGCCTTCAGTTCTTCGAACAGGGTTTGCTGCAGCTCGGCGGTCGGTGCCAAAACATGTTCGGTCCAGGCGTTTTCTGCCTCAAGGTAGGCGAGCACGTCCGGGTCCTTGCGTTGGTCATCCCGCAGCCAGTAATAGTTGTCGATGCGCGTATGGCCGTGGGTGGTTATTGGGTGCGGTCGCTTGCTGGCGACAGGGGGCTTGGTCATCGCTAATTTGGACTCGGCGCGAACTGGGCCGCCGACTATAACAAGGATTTAAGGCAGCGCGCTGACCTTAGGCGTCATCCGGCCAGCCAGCTTTCTGGCCAACTCCAATCTGGGCTCAGTCCAACGATCAACATTGGTGGCGATGGCGACCACCGTTTGGCTGGGCAGGTGCAGGTACAGATACGCCGAGCCACCGACGGCGGTGCCGCCATGCACACGTTCATCGGGGTTGTCCGTGAGTTGCCAACCCAAGGCGGATTCGATCGTCGTCCCGTCAGCTAAAGTCTGCTGCCGAAGCATTTGCTGCCAGGAATTGTCGTCAAGCAAGCGCCCCTCAAACAACGCGGCACCAAAACGCACCAGATCGGTGGGCGTCGCCACAAAGCCACCGGCTGGAAAACGGTCGCTGAGATTCACCGCAGGCGAATTGGTCAACTCGCCGTCCCGGTTTCTTGAGTAAGGTCGCGCCCGAAACGAGATCAATGGCGGTGCTCGGTCCAGCTGAAATTGCAACATGCCCGCCGGCTCGGCGATGGTTTGGTCAACGTAGTCACCAAATGATTGACCACTGGCCGCTTCAACTGCGCAGCCGACCAAAACGTAGCCGAAGCTGCTGTAGTGAAACTCGCTGCCGGGTTCGTTGACCAGCGGGTCAGCAGCGAACACGGCCAACGCATCGTTGACAGACGCATAGTCAACGTTGCTCAAAAACTCTTCCGTGAAACGCCGGTAGTTGTAATGGCGTATACCACCGAGATGAGCCAGTAACTGCCGGGTCGTTGGCGCGCTTGAGTGTTCGGGGAAGGCGACACAATAGTGCTGGACTGGCCGGTCGAGATCCAGTTGCGCAGCTGCAGCCAGTTGCATCGCAGCGGTTGCCGTGATCGGCTTGGCTACAGACCCAACACGGTAAACCGTCTGCGCGCTCGCAGCAACCTTGTTCTCAAGATCAGACCAGCCGACCGCATCGGCATAAACTAGTGCATCTTCAGTCCACACCGCCGCACTCAGGGAAGGCAGTTGGTCAGCGCTTCGGTAGGAGTCGATCACCTTGATTCTGTCTGCGGCAACCGTCGGTTGCCACCAAAGCGCGACTAGAACATACACACTCAAAGCAACTACAGACCTGGCCATCGTCATCGCGAACCTCCGTTTTTCCATCGGCAACAGTGTAACGGCATTTTCCAGGAGCTTTGTTGGTTCGGATCGGCCGATTGGGGCGATTGGGTCGACTCAAGATGCCACATTGACCCCTCGCTTTAATACGAGATGACGAGAATGTTGCGATTTTTTCGATGGTCCCTGTTCTTTTTCCTGGTGGCTTTGTGCATTGGCGTGGCGGGTTATTCGATGAGCTATCTGCTGGCTGACCCCAACATCCACAACCCCTTCGTGGTCCGGTTCGCCGAGGCTGGATTTGCTGTTTCGTTCCACTTTTTCTTTGGTGCTGCCGCCTTGCTGTTGGTGCCATTTCAAGCTAGCGCACGCTTTAGAAATCGTTGGACCCACGCTCATCGCGCGCTGGGCGGCGCCTACATAGGCTGCGTCTTACTCAGTGGAGTCAGTGGCTTGATCATTGCGCAGGGCACGCATACCGGGTTCGGGCCACGATTGGGGTTTTCTATCCTCAGTCTGCTTTGGTTGGGCTTCACTGCCCGAGCAGTGTGGGCGTTGATCGCAAAAGACATCGCCAACCATCGACGCTGGATGATTCGCAGCATGGCCTTGACTACTTCAGCTATCACGCTGCGTGTGATCCTGGGATTGGGGTTCGGGGTGTTCGGATTTGACTTCCCAGCGGTATATGCGTTCGCCTCGTGGGCAAGCTGGTTGATCAATCTGGTGCTGATTGAGCTGTATTTGCGCTGGCCTCCTCGGTCGGGATTTGCGGCCAAGACTCGGTCGGTGACAACATGATTGATTGTCAGTTGGAGGTGGCTAAGCAACCTCGGCGAGGGCTTGTCGACGCCAGGCGCTGGGCGTCATGCTGGTTTGTCGTTTGAATACGGTATTGAACGTGGTCTTGGAAGCAAACCCGCAGTCCAATGCAATATCGAGAATATTGGTTTGCGGCTCTTCAACCAGTCGCTGGCAGGCAGCCTGCACACGATGGCCGTTGATAAAGTCGTAGAAGGTCTGTCCGAAGCGCTGGTTGATGACTGCCGATACCAGGTATTCCGGCGCTCCGACACGCTCTGCCAACTGGGCGATGGTCAGCTCGGCCTGCGTATAAATGGCCTGTTCATTGATCAGTTGCAACAGGCGCTGTTCGACCCTGTCCCAGCGCGGAGAGGGTGGCAGTGACTTTTCAGTGGAGGGTTTGGCCACCGCCGGCACGGCACCTTCTCGAACGCTGAAGCTACCGAACAACAGCAACCAAATGGTCACGGTGGCATAAATGGCATGGACGCTGACCCAGGAAACCAGGTTCTGCAGCACCGCCATGCCCCAAATGGACAATTGCCAAAAAGCCAGCATTCGCACCCAGGCCAGCTGATCGACGACGGCGTCGGATCGTTGTGCCAATAGCGCTTGGTGATGCCTGGTCAGTACGACCAGTGCGGCGGCGACATAACTCAAACTGTAAGTGAACAGCGTGTGGTCGAAATAGCGAAACCAGAAGGTGCCACCTCCGGTTCCGTTCAATAGTTGGCGAGTCTGCTCGGCGCTATGGAAAAACACCGGAAAGTTCAGTGCCACCACGACGATAAAACCGAGCAGAACGTGCAAGTCGGTCCAGCGCAGCGGACGGTCTCGGGTCAGCAGGCTGACATACAAAAATAACGCGCTGCCGTGGATGAACGGGAAAAACTGCACAATGCCGTAAGCCTTGACACTCAGATCGCTGCCGCTTCCCAGGTACCACGCTCTGGCAGCTAGATCCAGGAACAATACGATCAGCCAGGCCGCCAACAATCGATTGGCGCGGCGGTTGACCTGGCGTTGCCACAACCCAATTGCCAGCACGGCGGCAACAACCGCGCCTGTTGTGAAAAGATAAGACCAAAATTGCATGTGGGCGTGACTATTTGGTGTGGCTGCAGTCAGTCACGGTGTGTCATCGGTGGCCTGGGTAAATGGCGAGATTGTCAACTCGCTAGAGCGCGTCCACTGAAAGGTGGTTTGGACAACAGCCCCACTCTACGGATCGGTTAATTTGTGATCCATCGCATCCTTGATCCACTGTTTGATGATGACAAAGTGGTCGCCATCGTACTTGAACGGTACCGAACCTGCCGTGCGCAGCGCGAAGCGGACAATGTTGGCTTCTGTTTGTTTTTCCTTGGGCTGATCTAGCCACATTCTTACGATGGCTACGTGGGCCTCTTGTTGACTCATCATGGTCAGTACTACCTGCGAAATCGAAGCAATTTACACTACCCCCAATATTAACAGACAATGCAATGAGGCTTTTGGTTTCCCGGTTGCCTTTTTCGCCAAATATCGAGATGCATGCGGGTCGAAGCTATCCATTGAAAACGTCTGAGGCAAGTTGAGAGAAGTATGAGAATAGGATTCGCTGGACTGGGCGTCATGGGCTACCCCATGGCCGGGCACCTGGCCGCCGCCGGCCACCACGTTGTTGTTTACAACCGTACGACCGCAGTGGCAAAACGTTGGATCGAGGACCACAAAGGTTCACTCGCAGCCACGCCGATGGCGTTGGGCAATGCGGCCGAATGTGTGCTGCTTTGCGTAGGCGACGATGATGACGTGCGACAGGTGGTGACCGGCGAACATGGCTTGCTCAAATCCATGGCGCGCGGCTCGGTAATTGTTGACCACACCACCACCTCGGCTGTTGTTGCCCGCGAATTGTCTGCGGCCTGTCAGGCTAGCGGGGTTGGTTTTGTTGATGCGCCAGTATCGGGTGGCCAGGCCGGCGCGGAGAATGGTCAGCTTACGGTGATGTGTGGTGGCGCAGTGGCTGACTATCAACAGGCCCTTCCCGCCATCGAGTGCTACGCAAAGATGGTCAGGCGCCTGGGCGATGTCGGTTGTGGACAACTGACCAAGATGGTCAATCAGATCTGTCTGGCTGGGATGATCCAGGGCCTGGCTGAGGGCTTGCATTTTGCTGAGCAGAACGGACTGGATGCCTCGGCGGTGATTGATGTGATTGGCAAGGGTGCTGCGCAATCGTGGCAAATGGACAACCGAGCCAGCACCATGATCGCGGGTGATTACGATTTTGGCTTTGCCGTGGACTGGATGCGCAAAGATTTGAAGCATGCCTTGAACCAGGCGCGCGAATCAGGAGCTTCGGTTCCGGTGGCGGCGCTGGTTGATCAGTTCTACGCGGATGTTCAAGCCATGGGTGGAAATCGCTGGGATACTTCGTCCTTGTTGCAGCGGTTGCGAGGGTCCAGGGGCAGGTCTTGAACCAGGCATTGGTCGCTGAAACCGGTCAGGCCTCAGCGAATTGTTGTCGGCTGCCAAGCCAGCGGTCGAGCAGGGCGACGGCGTTACTGAGGTTGTTTTCGACCAGTTCATCGGCATGTTCGTGCACTTGTTCCAGCAAGTCGCCATCGCGTTCCAGGCTGGCCAGGCGGAAGTTGACCATGCCGGTCTGACGGGTGCCCAATAATTCGCCCGGCCCACGAAGCTCCAGGTCTTGACGTGCGATTTCGAAGCCGTCGTTGCTTTCACGCAATACCCCGATGCGTTTGCGAGCCATCTCCGACAAGGGGGCCTGGTACAACAGCAGACAGGTGGACGCCTCAGAACCTCGGCCAACGCGACCGCGCAGTTGATGCAATTGCGCCAAGCCCAGCCGCTCGCAGTTGTCGATAATCATCAAACTGGCATTGGGGACATCGACGCCCACCTCAATGACCGTGGTGGCCACCAACAGATCCAGTTCACCCTGTTTGAATTGGCGCATGACATCACTCTTTTCTGCCGCCTTCAACCGCCCGTGCACCAGGCCAACTCGCAGCGGTTTGAGTTCCGCCTGCAAGGTTTCATAGGCTTCATTGGCCGCCTGCGCCTCGATTTGATCAGATGGGTCGATCAAGGTACAGACCCAATAGGCCTGCTTACCCTGTTTTAATGCGACGCGAATGCGGTCGATGACATCCTGCCGGCGGTTTTGCGCGATGGCGATGGTGTTGACCGCTTGTCGGCCCGGCGGCAACTCGTCGATCGACGACACATCCAGGTCGGCATAGGCGGCCATGGCCAGCGTTCTTGGGATGGGCGTGGCGGTCATGATGATCTGGTGTGGATAGGCCGACCCTTGCTGACCCTTGCGGCGCAAGGCCAGGCGCTGCTGTACACCGAAACGGTGTTGCTCGTCGACCACCACCAGGCCAAGGGATCGGTAACTCACCTCGTCCTGAAACAGCGCATGCGTACCGACGATGATGTCAGCGTCACTGGCGATGCTTTGCAACGCCGCCTGCCGAGCCTTGCCAGTAACTTTGCCCGACAACCAGGTCACCTTCAGACCCAAAGGTTGGCACCATTGGCTGAAGGCTTGAAAGTGCTGTTCGGCCAGGAGTTCGGTAGGTGCGGTGATTGCACTTTGGTAGCTACTGCCCACCGCTTGCAGGGCCGCTGCCGCAGCCACCACGGTTTTTCCGGAACCGACATCGCCCTGCACCAGGCGCATGCATGGTGTACTGGTCTTCAGGTCGTGGCTCAGTTCTCTGACCACGCGTTGCTGCGCGCCAGTCAGTGTGAACGGCAGTTGCTCGACGAAGCGTGTCACCAGGTCGGTGCTCGGATCGAGCACAGGCGCATCCTGCAAGCGCACCCGCTGCCGTGCCATTCGCATACTGACGCCATGCGCCAACAATTCTTCGAAGGCGAGCCGTTGCTGTGCCGGGTGTTGACCGCTAAGCAGCAGTTCAGGGTCGACATCGGCCGGTGGCGTATGCAACAGCTCCAAGGCATCGATCAATGCCGGCCATTGCCGGTCCTGACAAATCTTCGCCGGCAGCAAGTCATGCATGGCACCGGCTTGCTTGCGCATACTGTTGAGGATGCTTGCGATAAACCCCGCCAGCCGGTCTTGACTGATGCCTTCGGTGGCGGGGTACACTGGATTGAGGCGCTCTGGAAGGGGCTGGTCAAGCGAGCGCAGGATTTGCCAGCGTGGATGGATCATCTCCAGCCCTTGCATGCCATAGCGCGCATCGCCGATCAGGCGAATGATGCGACCGGCGGCCAGGGTTGCCAACTGGTTGCGAAAGAAGTGAAACAGGCGCATCTGCAACAGCCCCGAGTCATCCTCAACCAGGACCTTCAATTCCTGTCGACCGCGGTAGACCACACCTGAGCTCAGCACCTTGCCTTGCACCACCGCGTGCTGACCCGGTTTGAGCTCACCAATGGGCGTTAGCCTGGTATGGTCTTCATAGCGAAACGGCAAGTGGAACAGCAGGTCCAGCGGTCGCTCTATGCCGAGTTTGGCCAGGCGCTTGGCAATCGCTGGGCCAACACCTGGCAGCTGGACAAGTGGGCCATTGAGGTCCATTGACGTCGTTCGCAGCTCTTGGCTAATCGTTGGGCGGGTGAAAGCTAGTCAATAACGACGATGGCATCCATCTCGACATCCGCGCCCTTGGGCAGCGAGGCGACGCCGATGGCAGCGCGCGCCGGATAGTCATCAAAGTAGCGTTCCATCGCCTGGTTGACGGCAGCGAAGTTGCCAAGGTCGGTCAGAAACACGTTGAGTTTGACGATGTTGTTTAGGGTACCACCGGCTGCCGCGATAACCGCCGACAAGTTGTCGAGGACGCGCGAGACACGATCGTCAAAGCTGCCTTCGACCATTTCGCCAGTGGCTGGATCCAAGGGGATTTGCCCCGATAGATAGACGGTGTTCCCGACTTTGATGGCCTGCGAATAGGTGCCGATGGCGGCCGGGGCATCGTCGCTGTGAATGACTTGTCTAGACATGAGGGACTCCTTGCGTATCTGATATGCAAACATTGTGCATGGATTGGTCGGTGGAGGACAGCGGCATCATCATGCACGCGCCAGTGTCCAGACTTCCACCCATTGGGCACCAGCCTTCTTGAGCTGCTTTGTACACTCGGCGACAGTGGCCCCACTGGTCATGACGTCATCCACGATGGTTAGCCTCTTTGGAACGTTGGCAACGACCTCAAAGGCGTTGCGCACGTTCCTGCCGCGCTCGTCCTTGGGCAAGGTGGACTGGGCCGGCGTATTGGCGCTTCGACGCAGCAGCGGCATTACCGGGGCCTTGGCGATGGCTCGAAGCGGCTTGGCCAGCAACTCGGCTTGATTGAACTTGCGTTGCCGCTGCCGGGTGGCATGCAGCGGCACCGGAACTATGGCGTCGACCACACCTAGGCGGTCGGACAGCGATCGCTGCATCAGCAAAGCCAGGGTGCGGCCGATGTCGCGCCGGTGTGAGAACTTCATGCGTTGCACCAGCCAGTCCAGCGGATAGCCGTAATGGTAGGCGGCGATGGCGCGATCGAAGGGCGGCGGCTTTTGCTGGCATTGGCCGCACACTTCGGCAACTGGCATGGGCATCGCGCAGTGCGGGCAGGCGCAGCTTGGTCGCGGCAATTGCAACTGACATGCCGCGCACAGTGCCAGGCTATCAACGCCGGGTTGCAGACAAAACAAACAATCCTGCGGCAATAGGCTGTCAACCAAAGCGGCCAGCTTTTGGTTGACAGCAAACAGGCGGCTGGCAATACTGCCGTGCTCAACTGGATATTGCTCGCGCATGGTAGGAGTCTTCCTTGTCAAATACTGAACTGATCCGTCACGACTGGACGGTAGACCAAATCGTCGAACTGTTCAATCTTCCTTTCTCCGAGCTGATTTACCGTGCGGCAACGGTGCACCGGCAATTCTTCGAGCCCGATCAGGTACAAGTGTCGACTTTGCTGAGCATCAAAACCGGGGCTTGCCCGGAAGATTGCAAGTATTGCCCGCAATCGGCGCACTACAAAACTGGCCTTGAGGTTGAGCGCTTGCTGGAGTTGCAGACGGTGGTCGACAAGGCGAAACAGGCTAAAGCGGCCGGTGCCACTCGTTTCTGCATGGGGGCTGCCTGGCGTCAGCCTCGTGACAAGGATCTTGATCGTGTCATCGACATGGTCACCGAAGTGCGCAAGCTGGGCATGGAAACCTGCGTCACGCTGGGCATGCTGGAAGCGCAACAGGCACAGCGCTTGAAGGAGGCTGGTCTGGACTACTACAACCACAATATCGATACCTCCGAGGAGTACTACTCGGAAGTGATCTCGACGCGCAAGTTTGATGATCGACTGCAGACTCTGGAGAACGTCCGCCAAGCCGGGCTCAATGTGTGCTGTGGCGGCATTGTTGGCATGGGCGAATCGGTTGATGATCGAGCGTCGATGTTGAAGACGCTGGCCAACTTGCCGACGCACCCGCAAAGTGTGCCGATCAATCAGCTGGTACGCGTTGCTGGAACACCCTACGAAGATGAAAAGGAAGTCGAAGCGCTGGATATGGTCCGTACCATCGCGGTGGCTCGCATCGTGTTGCCCAAGTCCATGGTGCGCCTGTCCGCCGGCCGCAGCGAAATGAGCGATGAGACCCAGGCGCTGTGCTTCCTGGCCGGTGCCAACTCGGTATTTTATGGTGAGCGCTTGCTGACCACCGATAACCCCGATGAACACCACGACCAGCAACTGTTCAAGAAGTTGGGTGTGAAGCCGATGCCGGCCCATTCGGGAGCGGCCTAGCGCGGGCATCCGACACAGCGTGCCATGCAAAGCAACTCTCCACTGCCCGGTCGCGTTGCGGCGGCCCGGCTTGAGCGCGCCAACGCCGGACTGCTGCGACGTGTAAAGACGGCGCGGCGTTTCGCTGATCGGCGGCTGCAAACCGCACAGGGTGAGCTGATCGACTTTGCCAGCAACGACTACCTTGGGTTAAGCCAGGAACACACCGTTGTTGAGGCGATGGTCGCGGCCGCGCGCGAATATGGGTCCGGTGCCGGAGCCGCCCATCTGCTCGGTGGCCATCACCCGCTACATCAACAGCTCAGTGAGCAACTGGCCGATTGGCTGGGTCGCGACAAAGTACTGTTGTTTGCCACCGGCTACATGGCCAATCTCGGCACCATTGCCGGCTTGCTTGAGCGCGGTGATATCTGCATTCAGGACAAACTGAATCATGCCTCTTTGATCGACGCTGCCAGGTTGTCGGGCGCAGAACTGAAGCGTTACCCACACGCTGATCTTGCGGCCGCTGAAAGGCGCCTTGCGCAGAGCGAAGGCAGGGTGTCGATGCTGATCACTGATGGCGTTTTCAGTATGGACGGCGATGTCGCCCCACTAACAGACCTGGCCAAGCTGTGCCAACGCTATGGGTCGGTTCTGATGGTCGACGATGCTCATGGTCTGGGCGTTTGTGGCGAACAGGGCCGCGGTAGTTGTGCGGACCTATCCAGCCAACAGCTACCGTTGTTGATGGGCACGCTGGGCAAGGCTTTTGGCCAGTCGGGTGCCTTCGTTGCAGCCGATGGGCACTGGATTGATCATCTGACCCAATCGGCACGACCTTTTGTCTATTCTACTGCCCCACCCCCACCGGTTGCGGCCGCGAACTTGGCCGCGCTGGCCATCATTCGTGATCAGCCGCAGCGGCGGCAAAGACTGCAGGACAACATCGCGCACTTTCGTCGGCTCGCAACGCAAGTCGGCATCGAATTGCAGGACGTGCACGGCCCGATTCAGCCGCTGATGATCGGGGATGCCAGTCAGGCCCTGAAGTTGGCGACCCGGCTGGGCGATGCCGGCTTTTATGTGCCAGCGATTCGGCCACCGACCGTGCCGGCGGGCAGCGCTCGTTTGCGCGTGACCTTGAGTGCTGCTCATTCGCGGCAACAAATCGAAGCATTGCTTGGCGCGCTGGAGACGGTTCATGCACATTGAAGTGAGCGGAAAGGGTGATGATTCAATGGTCATGCTGCACGGCTGGGGCATGCACGGTGGTGTGTTTCGTGAGGTGTTGCCGGCGTTGGAAGACCGCTTTCGCGTACACCGTGTCGACTTGCCGGGTCATGGCCTGTCCAGCGAACGCGAGTTGACTGAGCTGCCGGCCCTGGCTGCCGAGCTGACTGAGTTGTTGCCTACCGGCATCTGGTTGGGATGGTCGCTGGGTGGCCTGATCGCGCAGCAGGTGGCATTGCAGTCGCCGCATCGAGTGCAACGCCTGGCGCTGATCGCTTCAACACCCAAGTTTGTGGCATCCGAGGACTGGGCTACGGCCATGCCGATTGATGTGTTCAATGCCTTTGCCGCCGATTTGGCCGAAGACTGGCGCGGAACGGTGAAGCGTTTCATTGCCCTGGAAGTGCATGGCAGTGATACCGAGCGCAGGGACTTGCGTACCCTGCATCAGACTATGCTGCGGCGGCCGCCACCGTCGCCACAGGCGCTGGCCAGCGGGCTGGCCATGCTGCGCTGCAACGACCTTCGTCCAGGTCTGCCACAAATTGAGATGCCAGCACTATGGATCAGTGGTCGACGCGATCGGCTGGTGCCGAGCGCTGCATCGGCTGCAGCGGCGCGTATGTGTGCAGATGGCACCCATGTCGAGATCCGCGGTGCAGGTCATGCGCCTTTTATGGGTCACCCTAAGCAGTTCCTGGCCGCCCTGCTGGAATTCTGCCAATGAACCCTATGGATCTGGATCGACGATTGGCCAGACGTCACTTTTCGCGTGCTGCCGATACCTACTCAGCTGCGGCCGCGTTGCAGCACGAAGTCGAAGACCGGCTGCTGGAGCGCCTGGATCTACTGCCTGAGTTTGAGGGGCTGGTGGTCGATGCCGGCTGTGGACCGGGTCGCGCCAGTCATGCATTGAAAAAGCGTTACAAGAAGGCGCGGGTGTTGAGTCTGGATTTCGCGCTGCCGATGCTCAAACAAATACGTCCTGGTTGGCGCAAGCCCATCATGCGGGTGGCCGGTGACATACGGGCTCTGCCAATGAGAGCCGGAAGCGTTGACCTGATGTTTTCTTCACTGGCTTTGCAGTGGTGCGAGCCGCTGGACAAAACGCTGCTGGAAATCGGTCGCGTGTTGAAACCTGGTGCACCGGTGCTGTTCACCACTTTTGGCGCAGACACCTTGATGGAATTGCGCCAAGCCTGGCACCAAGCCGACCCGGGCGTGCCGCATGTACACACCTTTCGTGATCTGCGCGAAATCGGTGACTTGATGATGAAGCTTGGTTTCGTCAACCCGGTGATCGATGTGGACGAGTTCACCCTCAACTACAGTGACGTGTTCGAGTTGATGCGAGAGCTCAAAGCCATCGGTGCCCACAACGCAGCCCGAGATCGACGCAGTGGTTTGACCGGGCGGGCAACCTTGAACCGCCTGCTGGACCAGTGCGAACAGCAAATGGAAGCCGGTCAACTGCCCTCGACCTGGCAGGTGGTCTACGGCCACGCCACCGCGCCCGAGACCGCTGCTACCCACCGCGATGGCGACACCACCATCGCCACCTTCCCCGTCGAAAAACTAAAGCGTCGTCGCTGAATTGCCCTGCTCAGCGTAGCTGGGTATGCAGTGAGGTTATTCGGCAGAACGGGCTGCTGCATTGCTCTCACCGAACCGTCGCAGGGGGTGAAAGGCAAGGCTTTCCGGCCCGAGGGAAGCGCAGTGTACTCTCGTACATGAGCATTCCCGAGTGGCCGGTATAACGCCGAATTTCGCCGCCTTCCGATACAAACCTATACCGTTTGGCACCCACGTCTAGGGCCGTTGCACAGTGCTAAAGACTAGGCACACCTAGTTTGGGTGAAGCGTAGCTGGGTATGCGGTAAGGGCTATTCGGCAGAACGGGCTGCTGCATTGCTCTCACCGAACCGTCGCAGGGGGTGAAAGGCAAGGCTTTCCGGCCCGAGGGAAGCGCAGTGTACTTTCGTACATGAGCATTCCCGAGCGGCCGGTATAACGCCGAATTTCGCCGCCTGCGGCGGTTCCCTGGTTACAGATGTTTAATTTCTTGCACCAACCAATTCGCTGCCTCTGACCCATCCCCAAACAACATCTTGGTGTTGTCGGCAAAGAACAGGGCGTTTTCAATGCCAGCAAAGCCGGTACCACGTCCACGTTTGATGACGATAACGTTTTTGGCTTCCTCTACATCCAGAATTGGCATGCCGTAAATCGGGCTTGAAGGGTCAGTTTTTGCCACTGGATTGACCACGTCGTTGGCACCAATAACCAGGGCGACGTCGGTGTTTTTGAATGCCGGATTGATGTCTTCGAGATCCTCAATCAGATCGTACGGTACACCCGCCTCGGCCAATAAAACGTTCATATGGCCTGGCATGCGGCCCGCCACTGGATGGATCGCGAAACGGACTTTGACACCGCGCTCCTTCAACTTTTGCGTCAGCTCCCAGATCTTGTGTTGCGCTTGAGCCACGGCCAGACCGTAACCTGGAACGATGACTACGCTTTCTGCGTAAGCCATCATCACCGCGGCATCGGGCGCTTCAATTTCCTTCATTGAGCCCTCAACTGCGGTTCCTGCTGCCGCTGTGGCGCCGAAGTTGCCGAACAACACATTGCCCAGCGAGCGGTTCATCGCCTTGGCCATCAATTGCGTCAGCATGGTGCCAGCCGCACCGACCACCGTACCGGCGATTATCATCGCCTCGTTCTGCAGCACAAAGCCTTCGAAGCCCACAGCCAGGCCAGTCAAGGCGTTGTACAGCGAGATCACCACTGGCATGTCGGCACCACCAATCGGCAGCGTCATCAGCACGCCGACCAGCAGAGCCAGCACAAAGAAGGCGACGATGGCGGTGGTGTTCAGTTCGTAGACGGCATAGCCCCCGAGCGCCAGCAGCGCCACGAACAGCAGCAAGTTGACGATATGTTGTCCTGGGAAGATGAACTGCTTGTCCATCCAGCCCTGCAGTTTGGCAAAGGCCACCAGACTGCCGGAAAACGACACCGTGCCAATCAAAGCACCAGCAACGGCTAGAGTTGCGCTGGTGGTATTCAGACAGTCATGGCTGCCCAGTTCGCAGGTGCCGGTGGCAACGCCGGTGGCCGCCGCAGCTGAAAACAAGGCCACTGCGCCGATCGCTCCGGCAGAACCGCCACCCATGCCGTTGTACAGCGCAACCATTTGCGGCATGTCGGTCATGGCTACTCGTTTGCCGCTGATCCAGGCCACCATAGAGCCGACCACGATGGCGATCAGCATCAACACGTAGTTGTGCATGTCGGGCAGGAAGAACGTTGCAACGGTGGCCACCACCATGCCGATACCGGCCCAGACGATGCCACCGCGCGCCGTTTTTGGCGAACTCATGCGTTTTAGCCCGAGAATGAAAAGCAGGGCCGCCCCGTAGTAACTGAATTGAATGAGCTGTTCCATCGATTAAGCTCCTTTGCGGTCGTCGCCGCTGGACTTGAACATTTCAAGCATGCGCTCGGTGACCACGTAGCCGCCTACGGCGTTGCCGGCACCAAGGAACACACCGATGAAGCCAATCACCCGTTCAAGTGTGCTATCAGCGTGGCCCAGTGCCACCATGGCACCGACCAACACGATGCCGTGAATGAAGTTAGAGCCGGACATCAATGGCGTGTGCAAAATGACCGGCACGCGGCCAATGATTTCGTACCCGGTAATGGCTGCCAGGGTGAATATGTAGAGGGCGAGAAATCCGTCAATCATGGTTATTTGCCTCCTTCCAGCAGCTTCGCTACTTGCTCAGATCGTATCTCTCCGCCATGGGTGATCACGCTACCGGCGAGAATTTCGTCGTCGAAATCAAGGTTGAGTTCACCGTCCTTGATCCATGGCGTCAGGAAGTTCATCAAGTTGCGGGCGTACATTTCACTGGCGTGTATCGGCATCTGCGCGGGGAGGTTAACTGGCCCGACAATAGACACTTGCTGGTGTTCGATGGTTTTGCCGGCCTCAGTCAGTTCGCAGTTTCCGCCAGTTTCCGCGGCGATATCGACAATCACCGAGCCAGGCTTCATGCCTTCGACCATGGCCTTGGTCAGGATCTTGGGCGCCGGTCGGCCTGGAACGGCCGCCGTGGTGATGACGATATCCACCTTACCGAGGTGGTCGGCCAGCGCTTGTTGCTGCGCCGCCCGTTCTTCATCAGTCAACTCGCGTGCGTAACCGCCTTCGCCAGCGGCGGTAACGCTCAAGTCCAGAAACTTGGCACCGAGCGACTCAATTTGCTCCTTGGTCTCGGGACGCACGTCATAGCCTTGGGTGATGGCACCCAGTCGTCTGGCTGTAGCCAGCGCCTGCAGTCCGGCAACGCCAGCGCCGATGACCAGCACGGTACTGGGCCGAATGGTGCCGGCAGCCGTGGTCAGCATCGGGAAGAACCGACCGGATGCTTGCGCGGCCGTCAGTACCGCTTTGTAACCGGCCACCGACGCCTGAGAAGATAGAGCGTCCATCGATTGCGCTCGGCTGATGCGTGGAATCATCTCGACCGCGAATGACGTGACCTCAGATTTGGCCAACGCAGCGAAACGCTTGGGGTCTGAGAATGGCGCGAGAAAGCCCAAAAGAACTGCGCCTTTGTTCAGCTTCTTTAGCTGCTTGGCGTCGGGTGGTTGTACGGTCAGAACAATATCGGCTTTCCAGGGGTCGCCAAATTCGGCCCCACTGTAGGCGTGGTCCGGAATCAGTGCGGCTTCACCCGCCCCCTTTTCCAGGATGATGGAAGCACCGGTTTTGGCCAGCCGTGTTGCCACGTCTGGTACCAGTGCAACCCGCAGTTCACCCTCCGAAGTTTCCTTCGGTACTCCGATCGATACAGGCATGAATGTCGATCTCCCGCTTGCTTGTTGTACGAATAGCCAATCCTCACCGATGCTACCAGAAACTGTGAGGTCGCGTTTTTGGGTGAGCCGCCGTCAGTGCGGGGTGCCTTTAAGGCACGCCGCAGGCGGTGAACGACCGCACATGGAAGTGCGGGCTGGGTGCGGTCCATGGATGGTTGTTGGCGGACCTCGCCACCAAAGGCCGTGCCGGCGCTTTGCTCATGCTCGGCGTGTCCAGTGCAGACGAATGAGGGTGTGGACGGTTTGTAGGTAGGCCGCTTTGGAAAGGCCAGGCGCTACCGGCCAAGGTCTCCATGCAAGGTCTGCAATGCCGCAGTGGCAACAATGGCGGCTGTTTCGGCTCGCAATACCCTGGGTCCCAATCGCACGGAATCAAAGCCGTGCCCAGTCATCAGATCCACCTCTTCATTACTAAACCCACCCTCGGGTCCGATCGCGACCAGTACTTGATTGCCGGTTATTGGCAAGGCAGATAGCGTCTGTTCGCTGGTCGGGTCTAGAACCAGCCGCATTGCATGTTCGGTTGTCACCAGATCAGCAAGCGCTTGCGGTGCCAGCACCTGGGGTACGACGGCGCGGCCGCTCTGCTCGCAAGCTGACAGGGCGACGGCCTGCCAATGCGCGGTCCGTTTGCTCGCCTTGTCACCCCGCAGTTTGACCTCACAGCGTTCACTGAAAAATGGCAGGATTTCAATCACGCCCAACTCGACCGACTTTTGAATTGCAAAGTCCATACGATCGCCACGCGTAATGGCCAAAGCCAGTTTGATCGACAGTGGCGATTCATTGCTGGTTTCGGTGACCGATTCAACCTGGACCCACACCTGTTTGCGGTCGATATCGGTGATGGTACAGGTGTATTCGCGACCGGTGCCGTCAAAACACACAAGCGATTGCCCAACCCTTGCTCGCAGGACTTTGCCCAAGTGTCGCGATGCATCAGGTGGTAATGCGTATCGAGTTCCAGGAGAACTGACTGATGGGGCGAAAACACGAGCGATGCGCATTGCAGTCCTGTTAAATACTAATCATGGCGATAGGGTAGCCTTGCGCAGCCAGTTCGCGCCACCGATCAATTGTTACCCGGCAAGGCGTTCGGGCGTCTCTGTCAAAAGCGCTTCAACAGCGCTGGGTGTGGCGCGGGTTACTGGCCTGCCATTGATGGCGCTCAGCGGCGCTTGTCGTCGCCCTTCAAGTGGGAACACGGTCATGTCCATTGGCGTCTGTCCGGCCGTAAACCTCAACACCGGCAGCTCGGCATGGACGCCTCGTCGCAACTGCAATTTGCGCTGTGTTTGGTCGAACGGAACACGATGATCATTCAAAAAATGGCACAGTTGTTCAAGGTTGTCGGTAAATACGTGCAGGCAGACGGCGGAGAACCGGTCAGCAGTGCCTTCCAGTACCGGTCCAACCAGTCGCGGGTGAAAGTCCTTGAAAAATTCCATCGAACGCAGCGCATCGGTGCGCAAACGGTTGAGCAGCTCGTAATCGTCCTGTGTTCTGAACAGGCTTTGGTGTTCGCGCAATGCCTGATCGATCTCTATGTTGGTCGGCAGCTCGCTGGCGTTAAAGATACCCAGTCGGTCCGCTGCTTTGTGCTTGGCGTGAAGGAAATCGCGCATCCCTTCATTGTGCATAATGCGCGCGGCTTCCACTGCGATTTGGCGACGGCGGCTCTCTCGGAGCCTGCTGTTTGCTCGCTGTCGGCGATGGGGCATAGGTCACCTCTCGCTTGGGCCTGTGGGGCATGGTGTTCAATTACTGAACACGCTTATACACTGCTAGAAAATGTCGTACGGGTCAACCACTGCTTGTTCGCTCTGCTCGGACCGCTCGGCCTCGGGCAGGTTCTCGGATAGAAACACTTCATTGATGGCGTTGGGGTTGTCCGCTCGGGCTAATAACCCGCTATCAGGGTCAATGCGGGCCGTTGTCACCCCGGGGGGCGGATTGAAGGGGCGCTCCGGCACCCCGTCCAGTGCGTCTCGCATAAAATCAATCCAGATTGGCAGTGCCGCGCGGCCACCCACTTCGCCCTTGCCCAGTGGCGAGAAGTCGTCATGACCGACCCAGGCGGTGGTGACCAGATGGTGATTGAAGCCCGAAAACCATGCGTCGCGCTGGTCGTTGGTGGTTCCGGTTTTGCCGGCCAGGTCATTGCGGCCAATTGAACGCGCCGGTCGGCCTGTGCCGCGACGTATGACATCACGCAGCACCGAGCTGATAATGTAGCCATTCCTTGGATCGATGACCTGCTCGGCATAAAACACGGGGCCTTCTTCATTGGCCTCAATGGTTGGAAGAAGGGCGTCGGCTGCCACCGTTTCAACCTCATCCGACTGCGGTTGGTTGCAGTCGTCACAGGCGATCAGAGGTTGCGATGAATAGATCTGCTCATCGTTGGCGTTGACAATACGCTCGACGAAATAAGGCTCAATCAGGTAACCGCCATTGGCGAATACCGAATAGGCTCTGGCCATGGCGATGGGCGGTACCGGTCCGCTGCCCAGGGCTAGCGACAGGTCTGCCGGCAGGTCCCTGGAGTCGAAGCCGAACCTTAGGGCATAGCCGTGTGTTTGCTGCACGCCGGTTTCTCGGAGAACGCGAATCGAAACCAGATTGCGGGAGTTGACCATGCCTTCGCGCAAGCGCGTAGGCCCATAAAATGTTCGTGAGTAATTTTCCGGGCGCCAAACGCGCTCCAACTGCGGGTCATTGAACACAACCGGCGCGTCGTTGATCAGCGTTGAGACCGTCATCCCCGCTTCCAGGGCGGCCGAATAAATGATTGGTTTGAAGCTGGAACCAGGCTGGCGTTTGCCCTGGGTGGCGCGATTAAATTTGCTCCTGGAAAAATCAAAACCGCCGATTAACGCGCGAACTGCGCCGTCTCTCGGGCTCATTGAGATCAAGGCGCCTTCAACTTGCGGCAGTTGTGCCAATCGCCACTCGCCCTCGGCGTTGCGCTCGACGCGAATGATGTCGCCAACGCTGACGACTTCGTCGACGCGTTTCGGCGTCGGGCCACGTTGGTCGGCGTTGATGTACGGGCGCGCCCACGCCACGGCGTCAAGATCCAGAGGCAATGTCTGGCCGTCCACAAGGTAGACCAAAGCCAGTTCTTCGTTGGCATCGATAACCAGCCCCGGAGCCAGACCGGCGGAAGCCCTGAAGCCCTCCAATGCCGCAGCCCAGTCAGCTGGCGTCGACTCCGCGGTCAGTTCAGCCTTTGCTTCGGCACCGCGATAACCGTGTCGGCGGTCATATAAGGCAAGGCCATTGCGAATAGCCATTTCAGCCGACTGTTGCAGACGACTGTCGATGGTGGTGAATATTTTGTAGCCACTGGTATAGGCGCTTTCGCCCATCTGCCCAACGACGGTGGCTCGTACCATTTCTGCCAGGTGTGGCGCATGAACATCGCTGGTTGGGACGTGCAGGTGTGCTCGGTCAACCTCATTGAAAGCCTGCTCCCATTCGGCCTGCTCAATGAAACCCAATTCCAGCATCCGCCCAAGGACATAGTTGCGCCGTGACAATGCCCGTTCAGGATTGTTGATTGGGTTGATGCGTGATGGTGCCTTCGGCAAAGAGGCGATCATTGCCGCTTCTGCCAGACTAAGCTCATCGAGTGATTTGCCGTAGTAAACGTCAGCAGCTGCCGCTATGCCATAGGCGCGGTGACCAAGAAATATCTTGTTGAGATAGAGCTCTAGTATTTCGTCCTTGTCCAATTCCTGCTCAATCTTCAGGGCCAGGAAAATCTCTTTTAGTTTTCGTAGATAGGTCCGCTCAAACGACAAAAAGAACTGCCGCGTCAGCTGCATGGTGATGGTGCTGCCGCCGGGGCCTTTGTCGCCACCGGTCCGAATGATGTACCAGACCGCGCGCAAAATCCCCTGGTAATCGACCCCCGGATGCTCGTAAAATCGCGCGTCCTCGCCGGCCAGAAAGGCGTTCTTGACTGAGTCTGGTACCTCATCGATGGTGACCGGCTGTCGGCGCTTCTCACCGTAGGTCGCCATCAAACGGCCATCGCGGGTGTAGATGCGCAGCGGCACCTGCAGTTGAACGTCTTTTAGGGTGTCAGTGGTGGGCAAGCCTGGAGAGAGCACCAACCAGGCGACACCAATCGTGATGACGCCCACTACGCCGCCAGCAAGGGTCAGTATCAGCAGCCATTTGAGCAGTTTTTTCAGCAATTTTTAAGGTGTCGTTCGAGTAAAACAAGAAAGGTTGATCTGCTTCGGGAACGGTCAACGCAGACTCCCATGCCGGTGCCCCCAACGCTGCGATCGCTTACCGAGGGGCGAATTCTACCAGTGCGGAGCTGATCAGGCGAAAGTTCCGGCGGCATTTGTGATGGCGGTCTAGGTTTCTGCGCCGGATCAGGGCGTATACCTGTATGTCTTGGATCGCACAACATGCCGCAGAGCACACAAAATTACCTCATGCTCGATCTGGGACCGACGCTTGATTGCAAAGTTCCTCATCTGCCGCAATCGGACGCATGCCTGGGCAGAGGGCCGCAAATCGGTCGTTGGAATGCGTTTTCATGTTGATTCCCTTGATGGAATTCACAGATTCGCCAACTCCGAAAAAATCCTTAGTTGATATGGAGTTGAGTTTGGTATTTAATGTACCAAGCCAGGATTGTCTCGTAAAAGAGTGTTATAAGGGCAAAAAGTGGCCTTCTTTAGTTCCAGAACTCCCCCGCTAGTCGGGGTCGACATTAGCTCCACCGCGGTGAAGCTGTTGCAACTCAGTCAGAGTGGCAATCGCTACCGTGTCGAGCATTATGCTGTCGAGCCGTTGCCGCCTAATGCGGTGCAGGAAAAAAACATCGTCGAAGTCGAAGCAGTGGGTGACGCTGTCAGACGGGCGGTGCAAAGATCCGGCACCCGGGCAAAACACTGCGCTGTAGCAGTGGCCGGTTCGGCTGTGATTACAAAAGTTATTTCGATGCCGGCGGATCTCAGCGAGGACGACCTCGAAGGGCAGATACAGGTTGAAGCCAACCAGTACATCCCTTATCCGCTGGAGGAAGTGTCGCTTGACTTCGAGATTCTTGGGCCCATGCGGGACAACCCTGAGATGATGGAAGTTTTGTTGGCCGCCTCCAGGACTGAGAACGTCGACATACGAGTCGCCGCCGTCGAGCTTGCCGGACTCACCGCGAAAGTGGTGGATGTGGAAGCTTACGCGATGGAGAGCGCATTCTCCCTGGTCGGCGATCAGCTCGATCTCGGCGAAGACAGCGTCGTTGCTGTTGTCGACGTCGGCGCTACGATGACGACTCTGATCGTCATTCGAAACAATCGCACGCTGTACACGCGTGAACAGGTGTTCGGCGGCAAGCAGCTGACTGACGAAGTGATGCGCCGCTATGGCCTGTCGTATGAAGAAGCCGGACTGGCCAAGCGCCAGGGCGGGTTGCCCGAGAGCTACGAAATCGAAGTTCTTGAGCCATTCAAGGAGGCCATGGTTCAGCAGGTCTCACGCTCCTTGCAGTTCTTCTTCTCTGCATCGGAATTCAACAACGTTGACCACATTGTTCTGGCCGGGGGGTGCGCCGCGATCAATGGCGTCAATACCATGGTCGAAGAACAGTTGGGCGTTCCATGCACCATCGCCAGTCCGCTGGCCAACATGTCACTGGCCGGACGTGTCCAGGCCCACACCTTGAGTGCAGATGCACCAGCGCTGATGATCTCTTGTGGTCTGGCGCTGAGGAGTTTTGACTGATGGCCAGAATTAATCTTCTACCGTGGCGCGAGGAACGCCGGCAGCAGCGTCAAAAAGAGTTTTTTGCATTGCTTGGCATGGGCGCAGTTGGCGCTATCCTGGTTTTCTTCGCCATCCAGTGGTTCGTTGGCGGTCTGATCGACAATCAGCGCTCGCGCAATAATACGCTGACAACTGAAATCGCCTCACTTGATCGACAGATTCGACAGATCGAAGAGCTGGATCGCAAGAAGGCTCGGCTGCTCGCGCGCAAAGAAATTATTGAACGTCTGCAGGCCAGTCGGTCAATGATGGTGCATCTGTTCGATGAGTTGGTTCGCACCATTCCTGAGGGCGTTCAACTGACCAACATCAAACAGGCTGGGCGAGTCCTGACACTGTCGGGTGTGGCGCAGTCGAACGCAAGAGTTTCAGCTTACTTGCGCAACCTCGACAATTCGGACTGGTTGAAGGATCCGGATCTGGACATCATCGAGGCGGTCGATGACCAGCGAAACTACAAGTATGAGTTCACCGTCAGGGTCGGTTTGGTCGGGCCTGAAGATCAGGGCCAAGCAACGACTGATCAGGAGGGGTGGGAATCATGAATATCAGCGATCTCAATGATCTTGATTTTGAAAATGTTGGTGCCTGGCCGCCGCTCGCCAAGGGGCTCGCTGTTTTGGCGGTCGCGATCGTGATTCTGGCCGCAGGCTATTTTCTGAGCATTAAAGATCAACGCGCTTCGCTTGAGCGACAGAAGCAGGAAGAGGCGCGGCTATTTGCGGAGTTTGAAGAAAAGCAAAAGAAAGCCGCAAATCTTGATGCTTACCGTGATCAGTTGGACGAAATCGAAGTGATTCTGCAGTCACTGTTGCGGCAGTTGCCGAGCAAGACAGAGATGCCAGATCTGCTGGTCGACGTTTCGCAAACGGCGCTGTCTTCGGGTATTGACGCTGAGCTGTTTAATCCTGGGCCGGAGGTTGTGCGTGAGTTTTACGCAGAAAAACCCATTGCCCTGAGAATGATCGGCAGCTATCACCAATTCGGTCAGTTCGTCAGTGGCGTCGCCTCGCTACCGCGCGTTGTCATCCTCACCATGCATGATATTTCGCTGCGACCGCGAGCAGGCAGCTCTACCGAATTGGTACTGGAAGGAACGGCCAAGACATACCGTTATGTCGATGAAGGCGAGACTGTGGAGGAAAACAATGGCTGATATACGCAGTCTGTTGAGATTCACTCCGCTGTTGGCCGTTGTGGTCGCAGGTTGTTCGGTGGATAACTCTGACCTCGAGCGCCGTATTGCGGCGGTAAAGGCCAGACCTGCTGACCCGATTGAGCCTCTACCTGAGATTCGCCCTTACGCAGTATTCGAATACGGCGCCGAAGGGCTGAGAGACCCGTTCTCTGGTGGTCTGTTGGACGAAGAAGAAGAGGAAGTGACGGCTGATACGGGTGGGCCGTCGCCGGACTTTGATCGCAGACGTGAGGCGCTCGAGAGCTACTCATTGGACAGTCTGTCGATGGTCGGAACACTGAACATCGGCGGATTCAACTACGCCCTGGTACAAGACCCGGATCAGTTGATCCACCGCGTTGTACCAGGTAACTACATGGGCCGTAACCACGGCCGAATCGTAACGATAATGGACGACAGCATTGAACTGGTGGAATTGGTACCCAACGGCCTGGGCGGTTGGATTGAGCGCAACGCCGCCATTGCGCTGGATGATCAATAGACTGGGGTCGTAAGTGATGAAGATGAGAAAATACAGTTCCGGTCCGAGTAAAGCATTTGCCGCGACCGCCATTGGTATCGCAAGTTTGCTGAGCCCGTTGTGGGTGCATGCGCAGGCCGTGCTTGAAGATGTCAGCTTTAACACCGGTGCAGGTGGCAATGTGGAGGTCTTGCTAACACTCGATTCCGCCGCTCCTGAGCCACGCGTGTTCACCACCGAATCGCCGCCGCGAATTGCTCTGGACCTAAACGATACGCGCAGCGCGCTGGCGGAGCGAACCTTGGCCGTTGGTCAAGGCGCAACGCGAAGCGTTACCGCCGTTGAAGCGGCAGGGCGAACACGGGTGGTCATCGACCTGTTTCGCAATGTGCCTTATGAAATTCGGCGCACCGGCAACACCCTGGTAATCGATATTGCTGGCGGTGTCGCAGCCGCAGTTGCTTCTGCCGAAGCTGCCGAGCGCATGGGCGGTAGCAGCGTACATCTGCAGCGTGGGTCAGTTTCGAAGATAGACTTCCGGCGCGGTAAAGATGGCGAGGGGCGTGTCATCGTTCACCTTCAGGGCGAACCCTCAGGGTCAGATCTGTCGCAACAAGGTGACAAAATTCGAGTAGAGCTATTCGATACACGGGTTCCTGCCGAGCTTGAACGACGTATAGACGTGATGGATTTCGCCACGCCCGTCGACATGATCGACAGCTTTAACGAAGGCGGTCGCGCGGTCATGTTGATTTCTGCCAACGGCAACTTTGAACACATGGCCTATCAGGCCGACAACCAGTTTGTGATCGAGGTTTCGCTGATCGAGGAAGAGGAAGAGGTGGATGCGCGCTCGTTGCTGGAAGATCCGGTGTACGAGGGCGAGCGTGTCACATTTACGTTCCAGGACATCGCTGTTCGCGCTGTCTTGCAGCTGATCGCTGATGTTTCACAGCTCAACATCGTTGTGTCAGACGCGGTGGGTGGCAACGTGACGCTGCGCTTGAACAATGTTCCATGGGACCAGGCACTGGACTTGATTCTGCAATCCAAACAGCTGGACAAGCGCCAGAATGGCAATGTTATTTGGGTCGCCCCTGCCAATGAGATCGCCGCCTATGAGCAGCAACGCCTGCAGGCGCTGGTGCAAAAGGAAGAGCTTGAACCGATCCGTTCAGATTTTATTCAGGTCAACTACGCCAAGGCCAGCGATCTGGCTGCCCTTCTTTCCGCAGGTGGCGGCGGTGAGCGAACCGGCTTGCTGTCAGACCGTGGCGCGGTAAGCGTTGATGAACGAACCAACACATTGTTGATCAGCGATACGCCGACCAAACTCGGTGAGGTTCGAGAGCTTATTGGCCTGCTCGACAGACCAGTGCGCCAGGTACAGATTGAGTCTCGAATCGTTATAGCCAACTCGGATTTCAGTCGTGATATCGGCGTTCGCTTTGGTGTCACTGGAACCAATGAGGACAGCAACGGAAACATTTATTCGACCGGTGGATCGCTCGAAGCGCTGGACCGAATGAATAACCTGTCACTGATCAACCGCCTCAATGGCCTGCCTAGCGGACTGCCCAACGTCGGGCCGTCAATTCCGCCGGGTGGCATTGCTGCGCCGCCGCTGACGGAGCGCCTGAACGTAAACTTGCCGGTGGCAAACGCTGCGGGTACTTTCGGTTGGACCTTGCTGGCATCTGACTATCTGCTGGACCTGGAAATTTCAGCCCTTGAGGCCGAAGGTCGAGGCGAAGTGATCTCCAGTCCTCGGATGATCGCTGCCAATCAGGTTGAAGCGTATATCCAGCAGGGTGTCGAGATTCCATATCAGCAGGCGACTTCATCGGGTGCAACCGCAATTCAGTTCAAGGACGCAGTTCTCGAACTTCGTGCAAGACCGCTAATTACGCCGGATAATCGCATCCAGCTCGACTTGACGGTCAAGCAAGACACCGTCGGCGATGAAGTACCAACTGGCACAGGTGGAACCGTTCCGACCATTGATACCCGGGAGATCGAAACCAAGGTGCTGGTTGACAACGGTCAGACTGTCGTACTTGGCGGTATTTACGAACAAAACTTGCGTGATCAAACCAACAAGGTTCCATTCTTTGGGGATCTGCCAATGGTCGGAAGTCTTTTCCGCCAGCGCCTGCGTCAGTTTGACAAGGCCGAGTTGCTGATCTTTATCACGCCAACCATTCTTCAAGAAAACTACTGAAATCCATGGGCGGGAGTGCAATGACCGTTCCAATGACGAACATGATGAGGATAGAAAAAATGACACAGGCCCTGCGAGCAACGTTTCTGCTCCTCGCTGCGACAGCTCTGGCTAGCTGCGGCGGCGGTGGTGGTGGAACAGGTACAGGCGGTGGGTTCGAGCCTCCACAGCGGATCGCTGTATTTATTGCTGCAGACAGCCTGCGGTTAAACGCCAATCCATTTGGCGTGGTCGGCACTACCAATACGCCATTTGCGACCGAAGTAAGAGCTACGGTTAACAACTCTGCAGGCGGTCCGATTGCCAACGGTACTGTCGTCACCTTTACCGTAACGCCTTCTGGCCGCGGCCAGATGTCTACTGTTGACAACCTGTCGGCAATAGCCAGTTCTGTAACCGTCACCACCACTGCTGGTGTTGCCAGGGCGGTTTTGCACTCGCAAACCAATACCGGTGCAGTTACCGTTCAAGCGTCGGTGACTGACCCAGGTTCTGGCGTGCCAGTTAACGCCAGTTTGTCAGTCACCATTGATCCGGCCCCAGACGTTGGCGATCAGGTCGGTTTTGACCTGGAAGCGAGCAGCGTAGCGGCCAACAGCAATGAGTTGCCACCGTTTCTCGGCTCACCACACATCGCGTCAGTGACTGCCAGTGCCGTGGACTTGCTGGGCACCGTGTTGCCTGACGGTACGCAGATGAACTTCACAGTGACGCCTGCCTCTCGTGGGCAGTTGTCAGACCCGGACGACATTGCTGTCCTTTCATCGACGCTAACGGTAAGCAGCATCGGCGGGCAGGGCACTGTTCTGTTCAACGCAGGTACAACCACTGGACCAGCGACGATTCGCGTGTCATTCCTTGATCCAGTTCTCAACGACACCGTCACTGCATCGGCGGTTATTCAGGTCACGACCGGTCCTGGGCCGAACAACCAGGTCACTGTTGACCTCCAGCCAAGCTCAATGCCAGCGAACACCAATAACATCCCTCCTGTGACCGGGTCGGACCATGTTGGCAGTATCGTCGTCAGCCTGCGCGACGCGTTGGGTGATGTGATTGCAGACGGCACTGACGTCAGTTTGACGGTTTCGCCAACAACGCTAGGCAAGTTGTCGACCATTGAAGACCCGACCGACATGGTCAATACCTTGACCGTCGATAGCGCGGGCGGCCTGGCCAGCGCATTGTTCCACGCTGGAAGCCAGACCGGGACAGTTACGATCACGGCATCATTTCTGGATACCTTGACCAACCAGACAGCCACTGGATCTTCAACAATTCAAATTACGCCGGGACCTGATCCCTTTGAGCAGGTAGAGTTTTTCCTCGAAAGTACGACAGTGCCGGCCAATACCAACCAGGTCGCGCCGTTTGACGGCTCACCATTCATTTCCAGCGTAACGGTCAGTCTGCGCGACGTACTGGGTGATGTCATCGCAGATGAAACCAACGTGTCATTTCAGGTCTCACCAGCGTCTCGCGCATTGTTGTCCTCTACGGACGATCTCAATGAGCGTGCCGACAGCATTACCGTTACTTCAGTTGGTGGCGATGCCCAAGCTCTGGTTCACAGCCTGCAAACCACGGGCACAATCCAGATTCGGGCCTCATTTGTTGACCCACTGACCAACGAACAAGTGACTGCATCAGCTCAGATGAGCGTGGTGGCAGGACCTGATCCGTTCGATCAGGTGACCTTTGATATCGACGACTCGACAATTCCGGCCAACACGAACGATGTACCTCCGTCCATTGCGTCCCCATTCCTGACTTCGGTCGTTGTGGATTTCCGCAACTTGCTTGGCAACGCCATTCCAGATGGAACGGAGGTCAATGTTCAGGTATCGCCGGCTTCGCTCGGTGGTCTGTCGACTCCAGAAGACTTGCTAACGCAGACCTCAACCCTGACGCTGCTGAGCAGCGGCAGCAAGGTCGAGGCGGTGTTTCATACTCGAGTCGCCAGCGGTACCGCAACTGTCAGTGCTTCATTCATCGACCCCGTCGGTGGTCAGACCGTAACTGGTAGCAGCACGATCACGGTACTGGACGGACCAGACCCGCTGGAGCGCTTAACTATTCGTGCGCTGCGAACAACTCTGCCCGCCAACACATTCGGCGTGCCAATCTTCCTCGGCTCGCCGTACTTGACCGAAGCACAGATCACCTTTATCGACAATGAAGGCACGTTGATTCATCCGCTCGGCGATTCAGTCGAAGTGACAGTAAATCCAGTGACCTTCGGCGCCTTCTCGACCCTTGATGACCCGGCGACTACCGACGTCAACGAGATTGAGGTGTTGATCGGTCAAGGTCCGGTCAACGTCATCTCCGGAATCGCCACTATCTTCCTGCACGCATTCGATCAGACCGGTGAATATACGGTGACTGTCGCAGCTCAGGACCCGGTGACCAATGAAACCTTCAATGCAACGCTGGATATTGAGGTTGTAGACATCGCCTCAGATGGTCTGCCGGCTGATATCGTGGTCGCGGAAGAGAATGTGCCAATCTACGTCCAAGGTGCGGGCGGCAACGAAAGCAAGCGTTTCGACCTTGAGGTCTATGACGGTGGCGGCGACGTTGTCCCAGATCCGTTCAGCGACATCGGTGGCCGTGAGGAAGTCTGGAACAACGTTCGCGTTGAGGTGATTTCAGAAGTACCGGGTAACGGTGAGTTCCTGACATCAACGGATGCGTCCGGCGAGCCAGTTCAAGGTGAAACCATTGATATCGCAACCCTCAACGGTGTCAGCTCCTTCGTGCTACACAGTGGCCAGGAGGACAACCTGGTTCGCATCAACATTACCGCTGATCGAGCCGACAACAATGTCACCAATGGCATTCAGGAGCCGTTGGTGTCGAGCAACATTGTAGTGATATCGGACGGTGTGCCATTCGCAATTGAGATTACATCGCCAAATATCAATGCGATCTTTATCAATGCAGTCACTGATGGAATCGTTGGTGACCCAGGGTTGATACCACCTAGCCTGGATGGAACGTATTCGCTGACTTTCTCAGCTATCGTTACCGACCGTGGCGGAAACCCACCCATCGTTGGTACCGAAGTTGAATTCGGTGGGTTTGATGAGTTCCTCGAAGGATTCCCAGCCACAGGGCCCGGAAACTTCGTACACGGCGGCAACGATGGTAACCCGGAAGAGTCTGGCTTCACGTTCCGTGCACCAGCGTCGGGTCGCCACAACGTCAACCCAGCCTTGGGTCCGGGCGATACCCTGGCCTTGTTTGGTGAGGACTCACCGGGTGATGAAGATCATGAATCGGTTCGGACGATTGATCAGGTAAACGATGCGACCCGTCTGACCGTTACCTCGCCGTTCAACCCGAATGATCAGTCTGGTTCGTCTGTAAACAATGGACCGACCATTCCGTGGGCCGCCGGCCATGCATCAGACTTTACCGTGTCCAATGAGTCTGGCAGTTCAGTCACCGCAACCACCAATGAAATTGGCGTTGCCTCGACGACCATGAACTACCCGGTCAACCAACTGGGCAAGCTTGCGGTCATCTATGCTCAGACCCTTGGAGGCAGCCTGTCAGCTACCAAGGGAACGTTCCTGCGAACCGTCGCTGATGTTGAGCTGGCGCTGTTTGCGGGCGTTGCACCGGCAACATTGACCGTATCGCCAAACTCAATACCGGCAAACACGACGGTGAATGTCACCTTGTGTTTGGTGGATGCTACCGAGTCGCCGATACAGGGTCAGCTGATTGGCTTCGGCTTTGACGCACCACCGGGACCAGCCGATGTCGATGGCGTACAGAACGCTGGCCTCGTTGGCAGCCCGACAGGCACCAACGGGTGTACCGTCGCAGCAGTCACCACCTCCGGTGTCCCGCCTGAGTCGGACGACTTCAATCTGAGCTTCTTCGTTGGAGATGCAACAGCCAACGTCGTCATCAACTCAGGTCAAGAGGGAATCCTGCAGGTGCTTCCGACCGCGGTGTTGGGTAATACCAGTGGACGTGAGTTTGTGATTACTCTGTTGTCATCTTCAGGCCAACCAATTTCTGATGTCCAGATCCAGGTGGTTTGTATGGCGACCAATGGATTCATCAACGTTGTAGATCAGCCTGGATCCACTGACGATAATGGCCAGACCACGGCCAGAATCGCGGCGCAAGTCGATGGTGGCCCGAACAATACGCCGGTCGGTGAGGGCGAATGTACCTTCTCGACCTCTAGCGGATCGCCTTCGGCAGATGTTGTCTTCATCGGTCTGGATCTGTGCCTGCTCGGCGGCAGCCCGCCGATCCTGGGTTGTGAAGATCCGGTGGATATGACGACATTGATTGTCCAGAACCTGGTCACTCCGCTGGCACCAGGTTGCAACCCTGGGGCGCCGCTGCAGAGTTGTCCAGTCACGATCAGCAGTACGCCATCCGGCGTCAACTGTGGCGCAACCTGCCAGGTTGATTTCGAAACCGGCGGTGCGGTGCAACTGTTCTCAACATACTTTGACGGAACCAATGACGTGTTGACGCCAGTGACCTTCAATTGTGGTGGTGCTGCATCAATCGCTAGTTTGATCAACATCCCATTGATTGGCGACCAGATCGCCTGCACAGTCTCCGACTGAGTAAGCTCATAACTCGAGCAAAGGGGCCGCATCGCGGCCCCTTTTTTTATGTGAAGACCGCCACCATCCCTTCACATGGCTATCGATGATGACTATTGGCTCTGGTCATCGGCGAACTTTTTCGTAAACTGCGCGGTCTGATCGACGCAGGGCGGAGATTGGCCACCTTTTGGGGCGGCCTCGCGGATTCTCGGGCCATCAAAATTGCAAACAAGGGAGAATCGATGACTGACGCGACAGCTGATATTGAACCAATCAAGTTCGCATTTGCACAATTGCGAGCGGCAATCGAAGGTCGAATTGTTGGGCAGCCGGCATTGGTCGAGCGCTTGTTAATTACCCTGCTGGCGGACGGACACCTGTTGGTTGAGGGTGCCCCCGGCCTGGCCAAAACCACCGCAGTGAAGGCGTTGGCGCAACGCATCGAAGGTGATTTCCATCGCATCCAGTTCACTCCTGACCTTCTCCCCGCAGATTTGACCGGAACAGAAATCTATCGTCCCGAAAACGGTAGTTTTGAGTTTCAGAAGGGACCAATTTTCCACAATCTGGTATTGGCCGATGAGGTCAACCGAGCGCCAGCCAAGGTCCAGTCCGCTTTGCTCGAAGCTATGGGCGAACGTCAGGTCACGGTCGGTCGCGTGACCTACTCCCTGCCGTCACTGTTCCTGGTCATGGCAACACAAAACCCGATCGAGCAGGAAGGCACCTACCCGCTGCCCGAAGCGCAGCTGGATCGGTTCGTCATGCATGTGCGTATCGACTACCCGGAGGCGCAGGCAGAGAAGACCATTCTTGACCTGGCTCGTGCCGAGGCCAAGGACGAACTGCATCAGGAAACTCAGGTGGAAACCATGATTGACGAGCAGCAGGTATTCGCTGCTCGGCGCGCCATTCTGGATCTTCATATGGCACCGGAACTGGAGCAATACCTGGTTGAGCTGGTGCTGGCCAGTCGCACGCCATCGGTCTACGGCGACGATCTGAAGCGTTGGATCAGCTATGGAGCAAGTCCTCGCGGCACTATCGCGCTGGACCGATGTTCGCGAGCCCATGCCTGGCTCAACGGTCGGGATTATGTAGCGCCTGAAGACATTCATGCCATCGCCCATGATGTGCTGCGCCATCGCATACTCCTCAGCTATGAAGCCGAGGTCGATGGTCTCGACTCGGACGGGGTCATCAGCGAACTTATCAAGCGCGTCGCGGTGCCTTGATGAGTCGACGCTTGATGATGCTGGCGCAAAACAAGTCACTGGCAACGCTGCAATAGACCGTGGACTATCAGCTTGGCATAGACATTGATCCGGCGGAGCTGATCGCCCTGCGCTGGCACGCTCGGCCTTTCGCGCTTAGCAGCAAGCGTCGCGTCGCCTCAGCGGTGTCGGGATTGCACGCGTCACGGTTTAGAGGGCGCGGCGTCGACTACCTGGAATCGCGCAATTACCAGCATGGGGATGACATTCGCAACATGGATTGGCGTGTCACCGCCCGCACCGGCAAGGCGCACACCAAGATCTATCAGGAAGAACGGGAACGCCCGGTACTGTTGATGCTGGATTTGAATGGCAGCATGTTTTTCGGTACCCGGACAAGGCTCAAGTCTGTTGCAGCAGCGCAAGTAGCGGCATTGTTTTCGTGGGCCACGACAGGTCGCGGTGACCGTGTCGGCGCGTTGGCTTTTGGTGACGGCGATTTTCACGAAACACGGCCGACCGGCGGCCGACGCGGTGCCATGGCGATGATTCGCTCACTCAGCAAATGGTACCAACCGGTGGTGCGGCCCACCACAGATCATGGCCTGGGGAACGCGCTTGAACGCGTACGCAGGGTGTTGCGTCCGGGCAGCATGGTGGTTCTAATCAGTGACTTTTACAGTTGCGATGATACGGTCGAGCGCCACCTTAATCGCATTCGCCAGCACAATGACATGTTGGCAATTCGCGTTCATGATCGGCTGGAGCAAGTCGCACCACCTCCCGGTCGTTATTCCATCAGTGATGGAGCCAATATCGGAACGCTTAAAGCCAGTTCAGCGCAGCGCCGACAACAGTACCAAGCCTGGTTTGCTGAACGACGTCAACAGGTTGCCGACCTACTGACTCGAAGAAATATCCCGCTTATCGATATTGATTCTGGTCTGGATCCGATTGAGCAATTAATGACCGGTTTTCGCGTGGTGGGCCAATGAACGATCAGGCGCAAACCCTTGACCAGTTGCTACGTGATATCCATGGCGCCCCTGATCCGGCGTGGTGGCCGCCGGCACCCGGTTGGTGGCTACTGGCCCTTGTCGCTGTGCTGCTTGCTGGCTGGTTGTTGCGGCAACTTGCTGGCCGCTGGAGCGAGCATCGGCGCAAGCAACGGATTCGAGAGGAATACGATGGCATCGTAAACCAGTACCACGCGAATGGTGATGTCCGTCAGCTTCTGGCGCGATCATCTGGATTGTTGAAACGGGTCGCGCTTCGCGGCTTTCCGCGCGACCGGGTGGCGTCGTTATCAGGGTCCGCCTGGGCCGAGTTTTTGGTTGAGGCCACTGCTGGCGAGATCTGCAAAGAATTGGCTGCCGAATTGGCCACCGGGCCGTACCAAAGCTCGCCCTCTGCAAATCCGGACCAGGTCATTGCCGCGGTCCGACAATCGCTAGGGGTACTGGTGCATGACTGATTGGTCATTTGCCATGCCCTGGGTTGCCGCCCTGCTGCCACTGCCGCTACTCATGCGGTGGTTGTTGCCGGCTGCGCGCAACAGTGGCCCGACAGCAGTCCGCGTGCCATTTTACGACCACTTCGCAGATCAAGGCAGCACCGGTCAGAGCAAGCGAGCCGCGCTCATCGCACTATTGGCTGCATTGGCCTGGATTGCGCTGACCGCCGCCGCGATGCGACCACAGCATGTCGGTGAACCGATATCATTACCCATCAGTGGTCGGGATCTGATGTTGGCCGTCGACATCTCCGGTAGCATGGATACCAAGGATATGGTGGTCGCTGGCGCTACCGTGACGCGCCTGTCCACAGTGAAGGCGGTAATCGATCAGTTCATCGAACGCCGACAGGGGGATCGCATTGGGTTGATCCTGTTTGGCAAACGGGCCTATTTGCAAGCCCCCTTGACCTTTGACCTGACAACGGTCCGCACCTTCCTGCAGGAAGCCGCGATAGGGTTGGCTGGCAAGGAAACGGCAATTGGTGATGCCATTGGTCTGTCAGTCAAACGTTTGCGCGACCAGATTGACGCCAATCGGGTCCTTATTTTGCTGACAGACGGTGCCAACACAGCCGGCGAGGTAGAGCCACTGCGTGCCGCCGATCTGGCTGCTGCTGAGGACGTCAAGGTCTACACTATCGGCGTCGGCGCCGATGAAATGGTGGTACGAAGCTTCTTTGGCAACCGCAAGGTGAACCCCTCGGCCGACCTGGATGAGGATACTCTGCGCGGAATCGCCAGCAAAACCGGTGGACGCTATTTTCGAGCCCGGGATACGGAAGGTCTCGCCGAGATCTACAGCATTTTGGACCAGTTGGAGCCGCTGGCCGAGGAACAGGAGGTGTACCGTCCAGTCACTGAACTATTCCACTGGCCATTGTTGATCTCGCTGCTCCTGACGTCACTGCTTGTTGTGCTTCGAGCCGGTATGACGGAGCAGCTGGCATGACCCTGGGTGTGTTGCATTTCGTTCGGCCGTTATGGTTGCTGGGGTTGATCGCGGTTGTGGTCTTGGGTGTCTTCTGTTGGCGCACCCGGGCCGGAAACGCCGCCTGGGCGCGCGTATGCGATGCACACCTGCTTAAGTTCCTTAGCCTGGGTGAAGGCCATGGCTCGCGCTCAAAGTCTGCTCTGGCAGCGCTCTTGACGGCGCTGACGGTCGCTGTGATCGCCGGTGCGGGGCCCGCCTGGGAGCGACAGGAGACGCCAATATTCAGAACCGCAGATGCGCTGGTTATCGTTCTCGATCTGTCGGTGTCCATGCTGGCTCAGGACATTAAGCCGAGCCGACTGGAGCGCGCTCGTTTCAAGGTCATCGATTTACTTAATGCGCGACAGGAAGGTCAAACCGCATTGGTAGTTTATGCCAACGAACCGTTCACGGTGTCCCCCTTGACCGATGACACCAGGACCATCGTCTCCCAAATGAATGCCTTGTCACCGGACATCATGCCGGCTGGTGGTTCGCGGCTGGATCGCGCGCTTGCGCATGCCGCTGATTTGCTTGAGCAGGCGATGATGCCGAACGGTCGGCTGGTTGTGGTCACCGATTCGGCGGGCGATGCAGATATCGATCAGGCAGCTGAGTTGGCGCAACGCGGTGTTTCAGTCTCAGTGTTGGCGGTTGGAACCGAACAGGGAGCGCCGATCTCCCTGGGCGACGGCGGATTTCTGAAGGACAACGACGGCAATATCGTGATTCCGGCATTGACCCTGGATACGCTGGAACAGGTGGCGGATGCCGGT
Organism: Lysobacteraceae bacterium; assembly: GCA_021604725.1. Classification (GTDB taxonomy): domain Bacteria; phylum Pseudomonadota; class Gammaproteobacteria; order Xanthomonadales; family BQJN01; genus BQJN01. Next base: position 71,176 of record BQJN01000003.1, read on the forward strand.
GCCGGCCGCCTGGTCATTGCACAGGCCAGCTCTTCCGACATTGCCCAGTTTGCTCAGGCGGTCGTTGCCAATCCATCAGCATCAGCGCCGGATGATCGTTCTGCCGGGTCAGAGCAATGGAAAGAAGTGGGGCCATGGATCATTCTGGCCTTGTTGCCATTGGCCGCGATAGCCTTTCGGCGTGGTTGGGTATTGCTGTTGGTTGTCATGGTGCCGCTGGGTCAACCCGTAGAGGCGGCAGTTATGGATGACCTGTGGGCACGTCGCGATCAGCAGGCCGCAGCGGCACTGGAACAGGGTCGGCCGGAGCAGGCAGCGCAGCTGGCCGAAGACCCTTGGTTAAAGGGCACGGCGCAGTACGAAGCAGGCAATTACCACGCAGCGGCTCAGACATTCTCCGCGCTGGGAACTGCAGATGGCCACTACAATCGAGGCAATGCTTTGGCCATGCTGGGTGAAACGGACGCCGCTATCGCGGCCTATCAGGCGGCGCTGGACCAGGCGCCGAACCACGAGGATGCAGCCTACAACAAACAGGTGCTGGAGCAAATGAAGCAACAGCAGGAGCAGCAAGAGCAACAGGAGCAAGACAACAACGAACAGCAGGGCGAGGACGAGGGCGAGCAGCAGGAGCAGCAGTCGTCTGACGATGAGCAGTCTTCAGAATCTGACTCTGAGCAGTCCGAAGACGGTGAGCAACAACAACAGCAGAGTGAACAGCAGCAAGCCAGTGAAGGTGAAGAAGATGAGTCTGATCCAGAGCAACTTGAGGCCGAGGAGTTTGACCGAGAGCAGCGACAGGCGGTCGAACAATGGCTGCGGCGCATACCCGATGACCCCGGCGGATTGTTACGCCGCAAGTTCATGCTTCAATATCAACAGCGCGCGCGCCCGCCGGAGGCAGAAGAAAATGATTGGTAGAAGCTGGGTGGTCGCTTTGGTTCTGATGGTGCTGGCGCTGCCGGCAAGCGGTCAGAGCGTGCGTGCGTGGGTCGATCGAACGACTGTTTTTTTGGGCGAAACCGTTACTCTGCGCATTGAGGTGTCCGAGGAGTTGACCGGTACCGAGCCGGATCTGGCACCTTTGGCCGACAACTTTCGTGTACTGAGCACTGGAAGCTCAACCCAGATGAGCTTTGTCAACGGGCGGCAATCGGTGTCCGCGCAATGGGTGATTCAGCTGGAGCCGGTCAATACGGGAACACTGGAGATTCCGCCGATTCGAGTGGGGGCGGTGACTAGCGAACCGCTACGAGTCGCGGTGATGGAGGCGCCGGCATCCAGTGACGCCAGTGGCGCGCCAGACCTGTTGGTGAGTCTCGAGGTCGACCCACCGAACCCATACGTACAACAACAAGCGAAGGTCGTAGTAAAGCTGTACCACGCGTTGCCCATCACAGAGGGCTCATTGACCGAGCCCAGCGTAGACAACGGCCTGTTACAGCGCCTTGGCGAAGACGTTACCTATGCTGCCGAGCGGAGCGGTCGACGTTACCAAGTTGTTGAGCGCCGATATGCCCTGTTCCCCGAGCACTCGGGGCCAATGACCATCAACAGCGTGCAGTTTCGAGGTCGCGTCAGCGATCGAAACAATGGCCAGCGATTGAGCTTTTTCAATCCAGGGCGTTCCGTTCAAGCAGCGAGTGATGCCGTATCTCTGGACGTACGGCCGAGGCCGGCACAGTGGTCGGGAGGAACTTGGTTGCCCGCCAGATCACTACAGCTTGAGCAAAACTGGGGCGCGGATGAGCTGAACTTTCGCGCTGGCGAACCGGTGACGCGAACCATAACTATCGAAGGCCAGGGCCTGCCACAGACCTTGCTTCCTGTGGTTGGTGAAGATCCCGTTCCCGGCATACGCATTTACCCTGATCAGCCAGAAACTCGCGAACGTACCGATGGCCAATGGGTCTATTCATCGCGCAGTCAGAAGTTGGCGATCGTGCCGCAGCAGGCCGGAACGCTGCAATTGCCGGAGATTCGCGTGCCCTGGTGGAATGTGGTCACCGATCAGCCTGAAGTTGCCATCATCCCGGCACAAACGTTGATCATCGCTCCGCCGTTGGTGGCTCAGGAGCCTGCGGTTGGCGCAGGTTCGACCCCGATTGAGGGCGAGCGTGTCGAGATGGACACTCAACAATCACCGCCGTCACAGACCGACCAGAGCTACTTGCTGGTTTGGGCAATCGTTGCGACGGTGCTGTGGTTGTTCAGCGCCGTTGCATGGTGGCGTGCAAAAAGCGCGACGCCATCTCGACCAGGAGTTGATCACTCGCACGTTGCCAAACAACTGAATCAGGCCGCTGCTGGTCTTCGCAGTGCCTT